>JAYTIG010000657.1:0-2797 GCA_043731995.1 Hyphomicrobiales bacterium | reverse complement strand
GGATTGAGCCGCGCAATGACATCAAGATCGACGCCGGGCGTCAACGTGAGTCATGGATTGGCAATTGCCTCGCACTCGGATTGGCGTCCAGTTTTCTCGAACCCCTGGAGGCAACTTCGATCCACGGCAGCATCGTGCAACTGTTGGTGTTCACCAACTTTCATTTGAAGAAGAGTGCGATGTTCACGGACGATGACCGTGCCGCCTACAACAAATTCGCAATCGGCCAAGTCGACGATTTCCGCGATTTCATCAATCTGCACTATGTGAGTGAGCGGCGCGACACGCCATTCTGGCGGGCAGTTGCAGAAGATTTCATAGCGCCTGCGACCAAGGCGCGGCTCGAACTTTGGGGCAGCAAAATGCCAGGCTACGAAGATTTCACGCCTCTTCCTGGCCGTTTCGCCCACACCGAGCAACAGCTGCACTATCCGGTGCTCGACGGGCTCGGCCTGCTCAATCGCGAAGTGGCACGAAAGTTCATGGAAGCTCATCCAGATTTGAATGCCAAAGGCAAGGTGGCGGCAGACAGCCTCACCGCCGAATATCGGGCCGCAGCACCACGTGCACTGGGCCACAGGGAATTTTTACAGGCATTGTAGAGGAGAACGTCATGTCAATCAAAATTGCCATCATCGGCGCTGGGTCGATCGGCTTTACCAAAAAGCTGATCAGCGACATCCTTTGCGTGCCGGAATTCGCCGATGTCGAAATCGCACTCACCGACAATAATCCACACAACTTGGATATGGCACGGCAAATCATTGAGCGTCTGGTTTCGGTCAACAACTTGCCCACAAGAATTACGTCAACAACCGATCGTCGCCGCGCCTTTGAAGGTGCCAAGTACATCATGAACTGCGTGCGCATTGGCGGGCTTGAGGCCTATGCCACGGACGTGAATATTCCACTTAAGTATGGCATTGATCAATGCGTGGGAGACACCATCTGTGCAGGCGGCATCATGTATGGCCAGCGCACCATGGCGGCCATGCTGGACTTCTGCAAAGACATGCGTGAAGTCGCACATGAGGATCTGCTGCATCTGAACTATGCCAACCCCATGGCTATGAACACCTGGGCCTGCATTGACCACGGCAAGGTGAACACCGTTGGCCTTTGCCACGGCGTGCAAAATGGCTGGCGTCAGATCGCGACGGCGCTAGGCATCAGAAACCATCTGGAGCTGGACATCATCTGTTCCGGCATCAATCACCAGACCTGGTATATCGGTCTCAATCATAAGGGCCGTAACATCAGCAAGGATGAAATGGTTGCCGCATTCGAGAACCATCCGGTCTTCTCAGATCAAGAAAAAGTGCGCATCGATGTCTTGAAGCGTTTTGGTTTCTATTCGACCGAAAGCAATGGCCATCTCTCTGAATATCTGCCCTGGTATCGCAAGCGGCCGGGCGAGATCATGAAGTGGATTTCTCTCACGGATTGGATCCATGGTGAAACAGGTGGCTATCTGCGCTACAGCACAGAAAACCGCAACTGGTTTGAACAGGACTTTCCGCTCTTCCTGGAGGCCGCTGGCAAGCCCTTGAGGGGCTATGCCCGCACCGATGAACATGCCTCGCATATTCTTGAGGCAATGGAAACGGGCCGCACCTATCGCGGGCATTTCAATGTGAAGAATGGCGGCACCATCAAGAACCTGCCTGCCGATTGCATCATCGAGAGCCCCGGCTATGTGGATCGCTTTGGCATTAAAATGATTGAGGGCATCGAATTGCCGCTGGCCTGTGCTGCCACCTGCATGGCTTCCATCAATGTGCAGCGCATGTCGGTTCAGGCTGCGGTGACGGGCGATGTGGATCTGCTGAAACTGGCTGTGCTGCATGATCCGCTGGTGGGCGCCATTTGCACGCCAGAGGAAGTTTGGCAAATGGTGGATGAAATGCTGGTGGCGCAAGCGTCATGGTTGCCGCAATATGCCCATGCGATTCCCGCAGCCAAAGAGCGCATGAAGAACCCCAAGGTCAAAACCCGGGAATGGGCAGGAGCAGCCCGCAAGCAAGTGCGCAGTGTTGAGGAATTGCGTGTGGCAAAACCCACCACGGTGGCCAATGTTGGCCACGCACTGGGCACCAAATTGATGGGGTAGAGCTCAAGGCATGAGCAGCACTGAATCCTTCCTGCTGGCGTTAATCATCATTTTCAGCGTGCCATATATTGTTTGGCGGTTGCTGAAACTCGATTCCTGCGCACCACTCGCTATAGTACAGATTGTGGGAGGCGTGGTGCTGGGGCCGGGCATTCTGGGTGCCTTGGCGCCCGCCTTTCATGCTGCCGTCTTCACCCCTGGCACAATCACTGCCTTGTCAGGCATCGCCAACTGGGCAGTGATGATTTTTGTTTTCCTCGCCGGCTGCGAGTTGGAACTGCATGAGGCCTGGGCCGAGCGCCGTGACGCGGTGACAACGGCAGCCTTGGCGCTTTTCATGCCTCTAGTCTTTGGTTTGGTTGCAGCTTTGCTTTTGCTCCAATGGGGAGATCAATGGCGTGGTGCCAATGGCGCGAGCTGGCAGGTTGTATTGGGCACAGGGATGGCCTGCGCGGTCACTGCCTTGCCCATTCTGGTGTTGCTGCTGCAAAAGCTCGAAATCCTGAGAACGCCATTTGGTCAACGCATCTTGCGTTATGCCAGCCTGGATGATTTGGCTATTTGGGCCGTTCTCGCGGCCATTTTGTTGGATTGGCAACGCCTTGGAATGCAGCTGGGCTTTGTGGTGCTTTTTGGCTTGGCGTGTCTCGTCTATCGAAAAGTAGTAACAACATTGGAAGAGCAAGA
>JAYTIG010000656.1:0-19351 GCA_043731995.1 Hyphomicrobiales bacterium | reverse complement strand
TGGAACGCCTGCTCGGCAATAATGCCTCAAAGGTTTCCATGTCTTCCACCAAATCGGCCGTGGGCCACTTGTTGGGTGCTGCTGGTGCTGTTGAGGCGATCTTCTCGGTTCTGGCCATCAGGGACAATATCTGCCCGCCAACGCTGAACCTCGACAACCCGTCGGTTCAAACATCTATTGACCTTGTGCCGAAAGTGGCCAAGAAAAAGGCCATCAACACAGTTCTGTCCAATTCTTTTGGTTTTGGGGGAACGAATGCCAGCCTGATCATGCGCCGTTATGCGTGATGAGGGTGCAAAGGTGGCGATCGGCGGCGCTACCTCTTAACTAAAGCAGACCCCGCAAAAGTTGAAGGCTTTTGCGATAAGGATTTGCTTTAGCATATTGATGACGATCAGCCTTTATGACTTTTGACAATTCTGTCAAAAGCCAAACTGATCCAATAAACTCGAACTTGAGGGCCAAACGGTTTGAGCGATAACGAGCCAATTACCCGCGTTTCGGAGCCAGGCAAAATCCGCCGCCGCCGCAAGCCCGCCTTGGCGCGCATTCTGGTGCGCTGGCTGCTGTCACTTCTGATTTTGGGCGTGCTAATGGGCGGTGGCGTCGCTTGGGCATGGTTACAATTCACCGCCCCCGGCCCACTGACAGCCAAAAAAGTTGTGCAACTGCCCAAGGTCGCCGACCGCGCGCAAATCGCATCAGCGCTGCAGGATCAGGGCGTGATTTCCGATGCGCGCATATTCTCGGGCATCGCCGCACTGAATGAACTGCGCCATGCCAAGTTGAAACCAGGCGAATATGAATTCCCCGCAGGCGCCACGATGGAAGATGTGCTGGCCATGCTGACACGTGGTGCCTTCCTCACTTACAAGGTGACGATCCCTGAGGGCTGGACATCGCAAATGGTGGTGAGCCGCCTCAATGAACAAGACGAATTGGATGGCACGCTTGCCCAAGTGCCGCCTGAAGGTTCGTTGCTGCCAGAAACCTATATCGTCTTCCGCGGCTATCCGCGCGACAAACTGTTGGCCGACATGACAGCGGCGCAAACGAAACTGCTGGATCAGGAATGGGCAAAGCATGATGCGGCGAGCCCAATTCGAACCAAGCAGGATCTCGTCACACTGGCCTCAATAGTTGAAAAGGAAACCGGTGTGCCGGAAGAACGGCCCATGGTAGCGGCTGTATTTATCAACCGGCTGAACCAGAAGATGCGCCTGCAATCTGATCCCACCATCATTTATGGATTGGTAGGCGGCAAAGGCAAGCTGGATCATGCGATCACGCGCGAAGAGCTGGATCAGCAGACGCCCTACAACACCTATCAGATTGATGGTTTGCCACCAGGCCCCATTGCCAATCCGGGCAAGGCGGCGATTGAGGCCGTGATTGCGCCAGCCAACACCAATGCGCTCTATTTTGTGGCCAATGGCACGGGCGGCCATGCATTTGCGTCCACACTTGAAGAGCACAATGCCAACGTGAAGAAGTGGCGCGCGCAGAATGGCGAGGCCGATACGCAAACGCCCGCTGCTGTGGCCGCTACGCCCACAACTGCCCCAGCCGCGACCGTCGCTCCTGCCGCTGCAGCACCTGCCCCGGCAACTACTACCCCCGCACCAAAGCCGGGCAGCACCGTGATCATCAATGGCAAGCCGGTGCCCATTCCTGTTCTCAAGAAACCCAAGCCCTGACATGCCGTTATCGTCCATGACTGGTTTTGCCCGTGATAGCGCCGAGCTTGGCGCTGCGGCCTGGACCTGGGAATTGAAAAGTGTGAATGGCAAGGCATTGGATATTCGCTTGCGCTTGCCCACGGGCTTTGAACAGCTGGAACAACCGGTGCGCCAGGCGTTGAACGCGGGTTTCAAACGCGGCAGTTTGCAAGTGAACCTTGCAACCCAAATTCACGGCAGCGCAGAGCGCATCACCATCAACCGCGAAGTCTTGGACACCTATGTCGCGCTCGCCAGTGAATTGCGCGAAAAGCTGGGTGGCGCTGCCCCCACTGTAGAAGGCCTTCTCGGCCTTAAAGGCGTGATTGAAGTGCAAGGCGAAGAGCGTGACGAAGCCGCGCAAGCCGCCTTGGATGCAGCACTGCTGCAAAGCCTGCAGCGGGCAATTGCGGCCCTTGCCACATCACGCCGCGAGGAAGGTACGCAACTTCAACGCTTGATGACTGATCATCTCACCCAGATTGAAAAGCTTCACGCCGCAGCTCTCACCAACCCGGCGCGCCAGCCTGAAGCCATCAAGGCCCGCTTGAAGGCACAAGTGGCAGAACTTGCTGACGGCACAAGCCTAGATGACCAGCGCCTCTATCAGGAGGCTGTGATGCTGGCCACCAAGGCAGATGTGAAGGAAGAACTCGACAGGCTTTCGGTTCACATCACCGCCGCCCGTGTGCTGCTGAAGGCCGCAGAACCCGTGGGCCGCAAGTTTGACTTTTTGGCGCAGGAGTTTAACCGCGAAGCAAATACGCTGTGTTCCAAGGCCAATGATTCAACCTTGACTGCCATTGGCCTGGACCTCAAAACCGTGATCGACCAAATGCGCGAACAGGTTCAAAACATTGAATAAGAAACCCGCCAGAACCGCCGTGGCCCGGCGCGGGCTGTTGTTCGTGCTGTCGTCGCCCTCAGGTGCCGGCAAGACCACACTGGCCCACAGGCTTTTGGCGGCGGACGATCTGATCACCATGTCGGTTTCCGTAACCACCCGCCCGGCCCGGCCCGGCGAAGTGGATGGCCTGGATTATCATTTCATTTCCAAGGCCCAGTTTGAGAAAATGATCGCCAACAACGAATTGTTGGAATGGGCCGGTGTGTTTGGCAACATGTATGGCACACCACGCGCTCCCGTTGAAAAGGCGCTCAATGCGGGCCGTGATGTGCTGTTCGATATTGATTGGCAAGGCACGCAACAATTGGCCCAAGCCATGGAGGATGACCTTGTGCGCATCTTCATTCTGCCACCTGATGCTGAAACGCTGCGCGACCGCTTGATCAGCCGCAAGCAGGACACGGCCTCCGTGGTTGCCAAGCGCATGGCCGAAGCACCGCGCGAAATCAGCCACTGGGCCGAATATGACTATGTGATCATCAACAGCGATGTTGAAGCCTCCTTCACCGATCTCGTGTCAATCTTGAAGGCCGAACGCCTGAAACGCCGCAGGCAGACAGGCTTGACCGCCTTCGTGCGCGCAATGACGGCGAAGCTGTGACTTCGACCTCTCTCGCTCGCGGGAGAAGATATTAAAGCGCCAGCGCCAGCCGCGCGAAATCTGAAACCTTGAGTTCCTCCGCCCGAGCCGTCGGCGCAAGACCCAGGGGCAGCAACACATCCTCTGGCCTTTCAAACACGCTCTTCAAACTTTGCCGCAACATCTTGCGGCGCTGGCCGAAGCCCGCGGCTGTGACGCGTTCCAGTTTGGCCAGCTCGCACGGCGGATCGCATTTCGCGCGCGGCACCAGTTGCACAATGCTGGAGGTGATCTTGGGTGGTGGCGTGAAGGCGCTGCGGTTAACGTCAAACAGCTTCTTGGCCTCGCAACGCCATTGGCTGATCACTGAAAGGCGCCCATAGGCCTCACTGCCGGGTGCCGCCGCAATGCGCATCGCCACTTCTTTCTGAAACATCAGCGTGAGGGATGAAAACCAAGCCGGCCATGGTTCTTGCGACAACCAGCCGATCAGCAAAGGTGTCGCAATGTTATAGGGCAGGTTGGCCACGATCTTGGCGGGCCCCTTGAAACGCGCGGCAAAATCAACAGCCAGCGCATCGCCCTCAATCACCTCCAGCCGGCCCGGATAACGAGCCGCAATTTCCGCCAGCGCGGGCAGGGCGCGCCTGTCACGCTCCACCGCGATCACTTTTTCCGCACCCTCGGCCAGCAATGCGCGTGTCAAGCCGCCGGGGCCGGGGCCGATTTCCACAATGGTGAATCCCTTCATGGGCAAGGCTGCCCGCGCGATGCGCCGCGTGAGATTGAGATCGAAAAGAAAATTCTGGCCCAGCGATTTCTGCGCTGAAAGCCCATGAGCCGCGATCACCTCGCGCAGGGGCGGCAGGCCATCCTCAGCCAGTTCCATCAGCCTGTGGCCATGTCCGCCGCCAGCTTCAGCGCGGCTATCAAACTATCGGGCCGCGCCTCGCCCTTGCCCGCAAGACTGAGCGCTGTGCCATGGTCTGGCGATGTGCGGATGAACGGCAGGCCCAGTGTGATATTCACGCCGCCGTGGAAATCCAGCGTCTTGACTGGGATCAGTGCCTGGTCGTGATACATGCAAAGCACTGCGTCATACTGCGCGCGCGCGTGCGGGTTGAAAGCCGTGTCAGCGGAAACCGGCCCGTGAATGTTGATCCCGCCATGGCGCAATGCTTCAACCGCAGGTGCGATGATCTCCTGCTCTTCGGTTCCCATCGCGCCATTTTCACCCGCATGAGGATTGAGCCCCGTGACCCACAGGCGCGGGGAAGCGATGCCAAAATTGAGTTTCAGGGCCCGGTCAACGATTTGTGCCTGCGAAATAATGGTTTCCGCCGTGATGGCCATGGGTACGTCTTTAAGGGGGATATGAATGGTGAGCGGCACAGCCCGCAATCCGGGGGCCACCAGCATCATCACCTCGCTGACCTCGTGGCCACGCGCGCGTGCCAGGCTGGCCAGAAAATCCGTGTGCCCCTCGTGCTTAAAGCCCACGCTGTAAAGCGCATCCTTGTGGATGGGGTTTGTCACCATGCCGCCCGCCAGCCCGGCAAGGCAAAGCTCTGCCGCTGCCGTAATCATGTCAATGACGAAGGGTGAGTTGCGTGTATCTATCCAGGCTGCGCGTGAAGGCTTGGCCATGGCGCGGTGAAGCACAGGCAGGCCTTCGCTGAACGCGTCAGTGGCGTCCGCCGGGCGGGTGATCTGGCGTAAGGGAATGGAAAGCCCCGCAGCCGCAGCGCGGGCCGCAAAATCTCCGGCGTCACCCATCAAGAAGAATGAGAGGTGTTTTTGCTGGTGCAGTTCGGCCCAGGCCTTGGCCGTAATTTCAGGCGCAACACCCGCAGGCTCACCATGGGTGAGAACGAGAGGCTTCGGCCTCATTGTGCGTAGCTCGGATCTTTGTATTCAATCACTGCTGTCTTGCGCAGAATGGCCACATATTTTTCTTCTACCGCGGCATATTTTTCGTTCAAGGCCATGGTTTGAATTTGCTCACGCGTCGGCATGGTAACCTTGATTGGGGGTGGCGTCACGGTGCGTGTCCCGCAGAAGGCCAAAAGCTGGATGCCCTTGGGATAGCGGATGGGCCCCAGCGCATGGCCAACGCCCTTGGCATTGATTTGCGCCAACAGAGGCGGCGGGATCTTGCGAGTATCCGCTTCGATCTTGCGCCCTATTTGCACATTGAACACGCCTGATGTTGCAGCCTTGATGTTGCCGCAACCTGATATCTTCTGCGCCACTTGGCCGGCCTCAACCGCACGCGATTGCAATAGCTGCGGATCATTACCCTCCACCGGGAAGTTGATTTCCTGCAACTCCAAAACCTTTACCGCCGCGCGCCGCGGATCAGATTCAATCTTGGCCACTTTGGAATTGATGTCGGCTTTCACGGCGGCGAACTTCTTGTCCACATCAGCCGGATCAACAGCAACCTTCTCACGGTATTTTACCTGCAGCAAACGCCCAAAGGCCATTTGCGCGCCAGCATATTGACGCAAGGCCGTCATGGTCAGGCCGGCGCCGGCCAGCCTGGACTTAAGACTGGCCTCATCTGTCTTCATGTTTTTCGCCATGGAACCCATCCGCTCATCGATGTCTTTTTCGGTGGGATCAATTTTCTGCCGCTTGGCTTCATCAAACTTCACGAAGTCATTGATGATCTCGTTAGCCACCGCCTTGCGAACAAGCTTTGCGGGATTTCGCTCTCCCAGAAACTCAAGCAGCTTGATGCGCTGTTCAATATCAAAGCCAGTGACAGGGTGATCGTTCACCGTGACAATCACGGCTTCCTGTGCAAGCGCTGCTCCCGACAAAACAAGAAGCAGTGCCGCAGCAAGAACTGATTTACGAAACAAGGCCATGCCAGTTCAGCCCATCAGAAATTCACGGCCGCACCAGTCTTGCCCAGGGTTGCGAATTCAACCGAAAGCATGACTTGGTCTGATGTTTCATGCGTGATGGAGTCCACCGTGCCGGTATAGGCAAGGCGCACATTCATGCATTCACAATCGAATTCAAGGCCGAAGGTTTTCTGTGTCATTACGTCATTCATGAAATCATAGGTCAGTCCGCCAAACACAGCCCAGCCATTGGCCAGTTTGATTTTGGCATCACTTGAAACCCAATGCTGCCGCGTGGGCTGGCCATAGGCTGGCTCGGCGGCAAAATCGAGATAACTGAAATTAGTGGCAAACCTGTCGAAAGTAAGGCTGGCCACAGCTTCCTGGCGGTTGATCACAGAGAAATCGTCTTTCACCCGCGCTTCATAGGAAAAGCTCAACTCATCCCACGGCCGCACCACGATGGCGGCCACCAAGTCGGATTCATTGTCGGCAAGGCCTGAGCCGTCAACAAAACTGTTCTGGCCGGCAAGATGAATGGATTGGCCCGCGCTGGCGCGGATGAAGCCGCCATTGTTGCCAATGAGTGAATAGGTCAAACCGATGTCGGCATGCGTGCCGCCTTCGTAACGGTCCAGCCCGGTGAAACGGTCTGCCAGAAACAGGCTGGTGTGATCATAATTCAGCGTGATGGCATCTTCATTGCCAAATGCCGATGTGTTGCCTTCATTGGTGGATGACACAAGCTGGAACACCGGTGAAATGATGCTTTGGCCAAAGGGCAGGTTGGCAATGAAAGGATAGCGCGCATCAAGCCCAACTTCCGGCAACACCCGCGATGTTGTCGTGGTGGAGGTATAGCCTCCAGGTGCCGTTGGGTCTGGCACGGTGGAAGCCACAATCAAGTCAGCGCGCATATTGGCAAATGGTGTGATCACTGTTCCGGCATCGCTGTAGAACTGCTTGTGCCAGTTCATCTGCGTGGTACCGCGCGTTTGGTCTGTGCCTTGATTGACGGTTGTGAATGGTGTGTTGGGTGAAACGCGGTGCAGCGAATAGGCGTTCCAACTGAAATCCAGCTGCCCGCCGATCGGCACATCGCGCCAGATGGTCTCGCCCGTCACAAAGGGCATGGCATAGGGCAGCGTGTCTGGGTTGATGTCGGTGCTGAGTGAACCAAAATTCAGAAGCTGGGCGTTGACATAGGTTTGGTCCCACAGCCCTGTGGTATAGGCCTCGTTCACCGCATATTTGCGCCCGTCATAGCCATAGCTGTCGAGGAAGGTGCGGTCAGTTTCCGCTGTGGCGTCCCAGCCGTAGGTCCAGTCTTCGCCAGCGTTAAAATGGCCATGGGTGTCAACCGCACCGCGCCATTGGCCATTCTCGGGGTAAGGCAAATCGTGGAATTGATGAACGCCATAGCCGCGGATGTTGTAGCCGCCATTCTCGGTGGCCTGACGCCACTCCACATCGGCAATGGGCCCCTGATAGGTTGTCCAAACCGGGCGGAAGGTGAGATCGGTTGAAGGCGTGATGGCCCAGAAATAAGGCGTGACCAAGCCAACACCATAATCGCTACCGGCTTTAACATCTGGCGAAAGCCAACCTGAACGGCGCGTGACGGTAGGGTCGGGTAGCGCCAGATAAGGCAAGCTGGCCACGGTCACCCCGTTGATCTTCATACGGGGGTTCACGTGATAAAGATTGTGGGTTGTTTGATCGTGCGTGGTTTCGTCTGTGTCGATTTCCCACAAGGGGTGGCCGCTGCGCGTTCTGCAATCATGGCAGGCGGTATAAGTTGCCCGTTCGAACACAGTGATATTACCGTCTATGCGTCTGACAAAATCAGCCGTGATGATGACGTTGTTGTTGAGCAGCGCCTTCACTTTGCGCGCAAAGCCGTCGCGGAACTTGTTCTTGAGATCGATTGAATTTGCATAGAGCACATTGCCATTGGGCTCTGTCATCTTGACCGAGCCAACGGCATCAAAAGCGCCGGTCTTGGTGTTGTAGGTCACCCGACTGGCAACAAGCACGTAAGGCCCATAGGTGATCTGAACTGTGCCCGTGGCAATGGCAATGGAGGAGTTGCGATCATAGCTGATCCGGTCAGCGTCCACATTCACCCGCGTGCCCTTGGGGAGAGGGTCTGTCACCGGCGGAATGAAAGGTTTGTTCTCAATGGCGATGGCTGCTGGCGCGAGGGCCAAGAACCAAATCAGCGAGGCCACGGCCACAAGGCTGCCGCGGAAGCAAACACTTCCGCTGCCCAAGCCCCGACTCTGGCTATTCGCTTGGCCCAAAAACCCTTCCCCTGACGCATCACCCAATCACAATTTACGCGTGATCAAGAACTGAGGCGCCCACGTTACAAATCGTTACATCTGTTTAGCCAAAGTCCCGCCATTAGCAAAGCGTTAACTCGGGCAAACACGGACATGGTTGAAGGTTCGTTGCACCCCCTATAGGCTGGGTCAAACAAATGGAGTCGCCATGAAAATTGATTTTGCGCCCAAGGTTCCGGCGCGCGCTGAAACTGTTGTTTTTTTGCAGGCCGAAGGTGCTGGGCTTTCGTCTGCTGCCAAGGCCTTGGATACCCAGTCAGGCGGCTACATTACCCAGGCGATGAAGGTTGCGAAATTCACTGGAAAGCGCGATCAGTTGCTGGATCTGACGGCCCCGGCCAAAGGCACGGGGAGGGCCATATTTGTGGGCGCAGGCCAGGCTGAAAAGCTGAGTGCGCGTGAATGGGAACTGACCGGCGGCTTGATTGCGGGCCAGCTTCTCGCGGCCAAGCAGGAAAAAGCTGTTGTGGTTGCCGATGGCCTTCCCGAAAAGCAGGCTGCCGGTGCCGCCGCCGCCATCGCTTCGGGCCTCGCACTGCGCAACTACCAATTCACCAAATACAAAGGCAGGAAGCCCGATTCAGCTAAGCTGCTTGACGCCGCGACCATTGTGACACCCGCCGCAGCTAAAGCCAAGACCGTCTATGCGTCACTGGCGGCAGTGGCGGAAGGCGTTCATCTCGCGCGCGATCTGGTGAACGAGCCCTCCAATGTTCTCCATCCGGTGGAATTTGCCAAACGTGTGCAAGGGCTTTCCAAGTCCGGTCTCAAGGTCGAAGTGCTGAGTCCCGCGCAAATGAAAAGGCTGGGCATGGGTGCGCTTTTGGGCGTGGCCCAAGGCTCTCCCTTTGAGCCGCGCCTTGTGGTGATGCGCTGGGAGGGCGGGCCGAAAGATGAAGCGCCCTTGGCCTTTGTGGGCAAGGGTGTGACCTTTGATACGGGCGGCGTTTCCATCAAGCCTGCCGCTGGCATGGAGGACATGAAGGGCGATATGGGGGGCGCGGCTGCCGTAACAGGCCTCATGCTGGCGCTGGCCGGGCGCAAGGCCAAGGTGAATGTGATCGGCGCCATCGGCTTGGTTGAAAATGCCATTGATGGCGCGGCACAGCGCCCTGGCGATGTGGTGAAATCCATGTCCGGCCAAACCATTGCGGTGCTGAACACGGATGCAGAAGGCCGCCTCGTTCTCGCCGATGTGCTGTGGTATGTGCAAGACAGGTTCAAGCCCAAGTTCATGGTCAATCTCGCCACACTGACAGGCGCAATCATGGTGGCGCTGGGCAAGGACCATGCAGGGCTTTTCTCCAACAATGATGAGCTTTCCGGCAGGCTCACATCGGCAGGCCTGGAAACCGGCGAGAAAATCTGGCGCATGCCCTTGGGCCCGGAATATGACAAATTGATCGACAGCGACATTGCCGACATGAAGAACATCGGCGGCCGCTTTGGCGGTTCAATCACCGCTGCCCAATTCCTGCAACGCTTTGTTAACAAGGTGCCATGGGCGCATCTCGACATTGCTGGAACGGCAATGGATTCCACCAAGAGCGCCATCAATCAAAGCTGGGCTTCAGGCTGGGGCGTGCGCCTGCTCAACAGGCTGGTGGCTGACAACTACGAAAAATAGTCTCGGTCAAACCCCAAAAGGCCGCGGATTTGGTTCGCTCGCGGCATTTTTCTCCGGCGCCACAATCCGGCGCTTGCGTTCCAGTTCTTCGACGGCCTTGCTGCCCGCATTGGCCAAATCGAATTTCATGCGGGACTGTTCAACAAAATCGCGGTTGGCGATGGCCCAGGCACCAACAGCTTTCAGCGGCTCAATCAGCGTCAGGCCCGTGGGCGTCAGCTCATAATCCACACGCGGCGGAATGCTGGGCGTTACTGTTCGAGTCACCAATCCATCCCGCTCAAGCCCACGCAGCGTCAATGCCAGCATGCGCTGCGAAATGGCGCTGACGGCGCGCCGTATCTCGTTGAAACGCATCGGACCATCAGCCAGCAACCTCACGATATAGACCGTCCATTTATCGCCAATGCGCGCCAGCACATCCGCCACGGCGCGGCAGTCGCTGGTTTCATGGCTGTTACCGGGTTTCATAAATGTGCCTTCTTGCGTTACAGTTAAAGGTTACTTATGTAGTGTCGATAACATTAGTTTACCTAGTCACATATAGCAACCGTGACCAGATAATGCAACCGAAAGAGGATAAAATGACTGCACTTTGGAGCCCTGTTAAGATTGGCAAGTTGGAATTGAAGCACCGCCTTGGGTTGGCGCCGATGACGCGCAGCCGCGCCAAGGCAGATGGCTCACCCGGTGATCTCGCCGCTGAATACTACGCCCAGCGCGCCTCGCTCGGCCTGTTGATATCGGAAGGCACACAGCCTTCGGATGACGGGCAGGGCTACACCACCACCCCGGGCATCTACACCGACGCCCATGTTAAAGGTTGGAAAAAGGTTTCTGACGCCGTCCACAAGGCTGGCGGCCACCTCTACATCCAGCTCATGCACGCCGGCCGCGTGGCCCATCCGGACAACACGCCGCATCATCGCACGCCAGTTGCCCCATCGGCGATCGCGCCTGCGGGCGTGCAGATGTTTACGCCAACCGGCATGCAAGCGGCACCAACACCGCGCGCGCTCACCACTGCCGAAGTGAAGCAAACGGTGAAGGATTTCGCCCATGCCGCAAAGCGCGCCATTGAAGCTGGCGCTGATGGCGTGGAAATTCACGGAGCCAATGGCTATCTGGTTCAGCAGTTCTTTGCGCCAAATGCCAACACGCGCACTGATGAATATGGTGGTTCAATTGAAAACCGCGCCCGCTTTGCCATCGAAGTGGCCAAGGCCGTCGCTGCTGAAATAGGGCCAGAACGCACCGGCATCCGCCTGTCGCCGCTCAACCCAACCGGTGATTTGGCTGAAGGTCCGGAAGCTGGCGATCTATATCGCTACCTTGTCGCCGAGTTGAACAAGCTGGGTCTCGCCTATCTGCACATCCTGCATACGGGCGATGAAAAGCTGGTTCAGGATCTGCGCAAGGCCTGGAAGCATCCACTTCTGGTCAACCGCCCGAATGCAACGCCAGAAAATCTGGATCAGGACGTGAAGACCGGCCTGGCTGATCTCGTGCCCGTGGGCAAAATGGCACTTGCCAATCCGGATCTCGTCATCCGCCTGAAGACCAAGGCCCCATTGAATCAGCCTAACCCCGCAACCTTCTTTGGCGGCGGTGAAGCGGGCTTCACCGACTATCCGACACTGGCTGCATAACAACACTTGAAATTGCTTCCGCCTTGAGGTCAATGACCTCATGGCGGAAGTTTTCTTCTATCAACTGGATAGCCAACCCCTGACGGCAGTGTTGCCTCAACTTGTGGCCAAGGGCCTGGAGCGCGGGCTTCGCATGGTGATCGAAACCGCCACGCCTGAAAATGTGCCTCGCCACTCCGAACTTCTATGGGGCCACGAGGATGTGGCATTTCTGCCCCATGGCCATGGCGATGATCACCCTGAAGGCCAGCCCATTTGGCTTTGCAGCGATCCGGGCAACCCCAACACGGCGACCTATCGTTTCTACGTGGATGGTGCTTTGCCTTCTTCGCTTGAGGGCCTGGCCCGCGCCATCATCATGTTTGAATCAAATTCCGAAGAAGCGCTTACAAGCGCGCGGAATGAATGGATAAAACGAAAATCAGAAGGCCACCAAATCCGTTATTACAAACAGGACGAAAGTGGCAAATGGCAAAATCTGGCGTGAAATCCAATCTGCGCTACAGGCTGCTCACCGGACCAGATGACAAGCATTTCTGTGAACGTGTTTCGGCAGCGCTTGATGCTGGTTATGAACTCTACGGCGCGCCTTCTGTCACCTTCAACGGCCGCCAAGTGATCGCAGCTCAAGCTGTGATCCTGCGCGCCAAATCCACAACACCACGCAAATCTTCCACCTCAAAATAGCGTGGCGTGTCTTTTGGCACGTCTTCGTGCTCGTGGTCCCAGGTAATTTCGAAAGGTACATAGGCGCCAAAGCCGCCCGCATGAATCATCGGCAGCACATCTGACTTGATGGAATTTCCTGCCATCAAAGTGTGCGACACACGCCCGCCATAACGCTTGCAAATTTTCTCGTAAGTGGCCGGCTTCTTGTCAGAGACAATTTCGACGCCCTCAAAATAATGCGCCAGGCCAGAAGCGAGAACCTTGCGCTCCTGATGGTGCAAATCGCCCTTGGTGATCAGCAGCAGTTTGAAATCCTTGTGCAGCGCCTTCAACGTGTCTTCCACATGGGGCAGCAATTCAATTTCATGATCCAGCATGTCACGGCCCATGGCGATGAGCTTGCTGATGGTCTCCGCCTCCACCTTGCCGCCCGAGATTTCAATGGCACTTTCAATCATGGAAAGTGTGAAGCTTTTAACACCAAAGCCATAGAGCTTGATGTTGCGTTTCTCCATTTCCATCAGGTGCCGGGTGGCATCTTCCGCAGGTGCGTGGCCTGAAAACAGCGCGCCGAATTTCTGCTCGGTGTTCTCGAAGTGGATCAGGTTATGCCACAGCGTGTCATCGGCATCGAAAGCGATGAGGTCCAATCCGCTCACAGCCGCGCCTCAATCGCATCCCATATCAGCGCTGCAATGTCTGCCCCACCAAAGCGCTTCACCTGACGGATTCCCGTGGGCGAGGTGACATTGATCTCAGTCATATAATCGCCGATCACATCAATGCCCGTGAATATCAACCCGCGCTTTTTCAATTCCGGCCCAATGGCTTCACATATCTCATGTTCGCGCTTGGTCAGCGTGGCAGGCTCTGCCCGCCCGCCCACATGCATGTTGGAACGGTTGTCATGGGCTGCAGGCACACGGTTGATGGCACCTGCGACTTTGCCATCCACCAGAATGATGCGCTTGTCGCCCTTGCGCACCTCAGGCAAGTATTTCTGCGCGATGTAGGGTTCGCGGTAAGCCGTGGCGAAAAGTTCCATCAGCGATGAAAAGTTCTGGTCATGAGCCGAAGTGCGAAACACCCCAGCACCACCATTGCCATAAAGCGGCTTTAAAATCACATCGCCATGTTCCTTGCGGAACTTGTTGATCTCACCCACATCGCGGGTGATCAAGGTTTCAGGCATGAAATCGCGGAACTTCAAGATGAAGAGTTTTTCCGGCGCATTGCGCACTTCTGTGGGGTCATTCACCACCAGTGTTTTCGGGTGGATGAGATCAAGCAGATGCGTGGCTGTGATATAGCCCATGTCAAAGGGCGGGTCTTGCCGCATATGCAAAACCTGCTGGGTGGAGAGGTCGATGCGGTGAGCCTCACCAGCGGTGAAGTGCTCCCCTTTGACGTCATGCACTTTCACATTCTGCCCAAAACCCGTGAGCACGCCATGCTCATAGGCCAGCGTGTGCGTCTGATAATAGAACAGCGAATGCCTACGTTGCTGCGCTTCAAGCATCAGGGCAAAGGTTGAATCGCCCTCGATATTGAACAACTCAATCGCATCACTTTGCACGGCAACTTTCAGGCTCATTCAATAGGCTCCATCGAAGGCATTCTCGATATGGGTCGGGATCAGGGTCGAGTTAACGGCCACGATGTCGAATCGGCAAGTGCCGTTATTTGCAACCTCGTCCTGCGCCATCCAATGGGCTGCCGCATTGGCGATGCGCCGAGATTGATAGGCGGTCACCGATTCCACCGCCTCGTCATGACTGGCTCGCGCCTTCACTTCAATGAAGGCTGTCACATCGCCCCTGCGCATGATCAGGTCAACTTCTCCGGAAGGCGACTTGTAACGCCGCTTGAGCAAGGCATAGCCCTTGGCCATGAGCAAAGTGATGGCCACCATCTCCGCCACGCGGCCCTTGTTCTCGGCAGCCTTGCGGTCACGCGCCATCAGCTTTGCGCCTCAGAATGCGGGCATAGATATCATCTTTGGCCAAGCTAAATTCCTTAGAAACCAGGCTGGCGGCCTTGCTGGCGGAGTGATCTTGCAGGGCGGCAGAAATGGCAGCGTCAATCTGATCATCGCTCACGGCTTCGATTTCATCTGCTGGCGGTGCAATCACCAGAACAATTTCGCCCTTGATCGCTTCACGCTTCTTCATTACGGCGCTAATGTAGGCCGCAGAGCCACGCAAAACCTCTTCATGCAACTTGGTAAGCTCACGGCACAAAGCCATGTTCCGACGCGGGAAAACGGCTTCAATATCCGCCAGTGCATCCACTACCCGGTGCGGGCTTTCAAAGGCAATGAGGGTGGCTGGCACATCCTTGAACCGCAAGAGATGATCGCGCCGCGCCTTTTCTTTCTGGGGCAAAAACCCGATGAAAGTGAATGCATCCGATGGCAGGCCGGAAAGTGTAAGTGCCGTCAACGTGGCCGAAGCGCCGGGCAGGCTATGCACGGCAATACCGTCTTCGATGCAAGCTCGCACCAGCCTGTAGCCGGGGTCAGACACCAGCGGCACACCCGCATCAGAAATCAGCGCATAGGCACCTCCGGCTTTGAGCGCTTCGATGATCGCTGGCCGCACCGCTTCGGCATTGTGCTCATGGTAAGGTTTCATCGCGGCTTTGATGCCATAGCGCTCCATCAGCCGCGACGAGACGCGCGTATCCTCGCATAACACCACATCCGCCGCCGCCAGCGTGGCCAGCGCGCGCAAGGTGATGTCGCCCAGATTGCCAATCGGCGTTGCGGTGATGTGAAGGCCCGGTTCAAGGGCAGGGGCCTCGTGCCGCACAGCGCCAATATGATAGGCGCGATCAGCCATTGAGTTCCCTGATGATGGCGTTAAGCAAGGGCCGCCCGCGCCTGGTGGCCTGCAAGCGGCCATCCACCACCTGCAACAAATCAAGCGCCGCCAGCGCTTCAATCCTGTCTGGCGCAATGAAACGGCCCGCCAGTTTCGCGTGGCGCGTCAGATCAAGCCCTTCATTGATGCGCATGGACATGAGCAGATATTCGGGCGCTTGTTCGGCCAGAGTCAATTGCTGCTGTTCAACCAGCGCGTGGCCTTCAGCCTCGACGCGCGACAGCCAGGTTTCGGGGTATTTCTCGCAGACCGTGGCCACGCCCTTCAGCCGTCCATGCGCGCCGGGGCCAACTCCGGCATAGTCGAGGTAGCGCCAATAGGTGAGGTTGTGTCGGCTTTCATGGCCAGGCCTGGCGTGGTTGGAAATCTCGTAAGCCGCCAACCCCGCAGCCTCGGTAAGTTCCTGCGTCATTTCATAAAGTGATGCTGCATCATCATCATTCGGCACTATTAACTTGCCGGATTGGAACAGGTCAAAATAGCGCGTTTCCGGCTCGATGGTGAGTTGATAGAGCGACATATGGCCTTGCTGTTCAGCCAGTGCCTGTTTCAACTCGGCGCGCCAGCCCGCAAGGCTTTGGCCGGGGCGCGCATAGATCATGTCGAATGAAACACGCGGGAAGATTTTTGCGGCGAGACGGAAAGCCGCCAGCGCTTCTTCTGGCGTGTGCTGGCGCCCAAGTGCTGCGAGATCAGCGGCGTTGAGCGATTGCACGCCAACGGAAACGCGGTTCACGCCTGCACTGCGATAGTCACGGAAATTTTCGGCTTCCACGCTGGTGGGGTTTGCTTCCAGGGTAATCTCGGCGTCATGCGCCACTGACCACAGGGCAGCAATCGCATCCAGCACATGAGCCACCGCTGCGGGCGGCATAAGCGATGGCGTGCCACCGCCAAAGAAAATGCTGGTGACTTGTCTATCGGGCGCAAGGTGCTTCATGTGCTGCAACTCGCGCACCAATGCGCGGGCATAGCGCATTGCATCAACCGCCTCATGCCGCACATGGCTGTTGAAGTCACAATAAGGGCATTTGGCCTTGCAGAAGGGCCAATGAACGTAAACCCCGAAGTCAGAAGAGTTCTGCAAGTAACTTCTCCAGTGCAAGTGCGCGGTGAGAGATCTTATTTTTGGCTTCAGGCGCCAGCTCGGCGAAAGTTTTGCCGCCGGGAGATTCTTGCGCGTTTGGAACGAACATTGGGTCATAGCCATGGCCATGGGGCCCACGTGGCGGCCAGGTGAGATGGCCGGGCGCCACGCCTTCAAAGAAGCGCGTTTCACCGTCGGGCCACATCACACAAAGCGTACACAAGAACTGCGCACCGCGTTGTGCTTGCGTTGTGGCCTTTGCGGCTTGCAGCTTTTCTTCAACCAGCCGCATGGCCTGAGACCAGTCGCGTGAAGGCCCGGCCCAATCTGCGGTGTAAACACCGGGCGCGCCATCCAGAGCATCCACGCAGAGCCCTGAGTCATCCGAAATGGTGATAAGGTTGGAAGCCCTGCAAGCCGCTTCCGCCTTTATCTTCGCATTGCCCCGAAATGTAGATTCCGTTTCGGCAGGCTCTCCCAAACCCAACTCTCCGGCCGATTTCGCGGTAACACCATGAGGTGCCAGCAATTGCGCGAACTCCGTCAGCTTGCCCTTGTTATGTGTGGCAATCAGTATGGTTTGGCCGGTGAGCTTGCGCTGTTGCATGGACTATCCCCTGGCTCCGTCACCCCTGCGAAGGCAGGGGCCCAGCTTCACCACAAATTGGAATGTCCAAAGCTGGATCCCCGCCTTCGCGGGGATGACGATGAGAGTGGAACCATTATGCAATGTTCAAGACTTTTTTTTGAGCACCCACCAACTGGGCAATGCTGGCTTTCGCCAATCCCATGAGTTCATGCAGATTTTCTTCGGAGAAGGGCGCACCTTCAGCCGTGCCCTGAATCTCAACAATGCCGCCAGTGCCGGTCATCACAAAATTGGCATCGGTTTCTGCAGTGGAGTCTTCCGCATAATCCAGATCAGCCACGCAGACCCCGCCATGAATGCCGCAGGAAATGGCTGCCACATGATCCTTGAGCGGCGAAGCAGAAAGCATGCCTCGCTTCATCATCACGGCGATGCAATCGGAAAGCGCCACAAAACTGCCGGTGATGGCCGCTGTGCGTGTGCCGCCATCAGCCTGGATCACGTCGCAATCCAATGTGATCTGCCGTTCGCCCAGCGCTTTCAAATCCACAATGGCGCGCAGGCTGCGGCCAATGAGGCGCTGGATTTCCTGCGTGCGGCCGGATTGCTTGCCGGCCGCCGCTTCGCGCTTCATGCGCTCACCCGTGGCGCGGGGCAACATGCCATATTCCGCCGTCACCCAGCCCTTGCCGCCACCTTTGAGCCACGGTGGCACGCGCTCTTCCAGCGAGGCCGTGCATAGCACATGCGTGTCTCCAAATTTTACCAGGCAAGAGCCTTCGGCATGTTTGGAAACATCGCGCGTGAAAGAAACGTCGCGCAATTGATTGGGAAGGCGGCCAGATGGGCGCATGGAATAAACCTCAGATAAGCCCGTTGGCTTGGGCAAGTTGCAATAAATTGACTTCAGGCCGCGCGCCAGTGTGGGAGATCACTTCGGCAGCAGCAAGCGAACCCAGTGCCGCGCATTGGCGCAATGGCTTGCCATGGGTGTAGCCAAACAGGAAGCCGGAAGCGAACAGATCTCCTGCCCCGGTCACATCCACAACATGCTCAACCGGATGGGCCGGAACCGTGACGCGCTCATCGCCGCGCACGACGAGCGAGCCTTTTTCTGAGCGCGTGAGAACAGCAAGCGGACAATCCTTTTGGATAGCAGTGACGGCGCCATCGAAATTTTGCGTTTTGTAGAGCGATTTGATCTCACTCTCATTCGCGAAAACGATGTCGATGCTGGATTTGATCAAATCCAGCCAATCATCGCGGTGTCGTTCAACGCAAAATGAATCCGAAAGCGTAATGGAGGTAAGCCGCCCAGCGCCGCGCGCGATCTTGGCGGCCTCGCGGAAGGCAGCCTTGGCTTCCGGCTTGTCGTAAAGATAGCCTTCCATGTAAGTCACTTTCGCCGCTTCCACGACACTGCGATCCATATCCGCAGCAGTGAGATTAACGCATGCGCCGAGATAGGTGTTCATCGTGCGCTCTCCATCCGGCGTGACCAAGATGAAACTCCGCGCCGTGGCGGGGCCAGTCGCGGCCTTGTGCGTGCCAAAATGCACTCCGATGCTCTTCATGTCATGGGCGTAGATGGCGCCCAACTGGTCGTCCTTTACCTTGCCGAAATATGCGGCCTTGCCGCCGAAGCTGGCGATGCCAGCTGCCGTGTTGCCAGCCGAGCCGCCGGAGATTTCGGTGGCCGGGCCCATGACAGAATAGAGCTGTTCGGCACGGGACTCATCAATCAGGTTCATCGAACCTTTGACGAGCTTTTCGCGCGCGACGAAAACTTCATCCACCTTGGCAATCACATCGACAATGGCATTGCCGATGGTGAGAACGTCAAATTCCTGCTTCTGCATGGCTGCTCACTAGCCGAGGCCCCTTGCGAAAACAAGCGGCGGTTCCTATCTGCGGGCGATGCTCACTGCCTTGTTCAAAGCCGTGAATGACATCACCTCGCCAGAGCTGCGCGGCGTGTTGTTGAAATCCATTGCCTTTTCGATGGCTCTATTTGCGGCTCTCTGGGTCGGGATTGAATTCACCCTTTCAACCCTCACCCTGTTTTCCTGGCCCTCGTTGACGACTGCACTGCAGGTGACGACTGGGCTTGGCCTGTTTGCCGCCTTCTTCTTTCTCATGGCCCCAGTAACAGCGCTTTTCGCAGGCCTTTTTCAGGATGAGGTTTCCGCCAAGGTTGAGGCGCGGCACTATCCATCCGATCGGCCCGGCAAACAACTCCAGATGTTTGCGGGTCTTCTGACGGCAATCAAATTTGCTGCCTTGGCACTTGGCGTGAACTTGGTGGTTTTGCCACTGGTGTTCTTCGCGGGCTTTGGCGCGCTGCTGATGTTGGTGGCCAATGCTTATCTCATCAGCCGTGAATATTTCACGTTGGCCGCAGCCCGCTACATGCCCCTGGAGCAAGCAGCAGCACTGCGGCATGAAA
>JAYTIG010000655.1:0-7410 GCA_043731995.1 Hyphomicrobiales bacterium | reverse complement strand
AGCCCTGGGGCAACAAGGTCTATTTCGGCACGGCAGGAGCTGCAGTGCATGTGGTTGACCTTGAGAAGAAGGAATACCGCGAGAGCCTGCTGGCTGATCTTTATGACGCAGCACGCCTGGTGGACACCTGCGAGCACATCCACTTTTTCCAGCGCGTGCTGACCGCCCGCGACATGCTGACGGGGCATGATCTCGACATCAACACGCTTTATGCCTCGGTTGCGGGCACGACCAAGCACGTTGGCTCTTCCATGGTTGATCCGGCGCATGTGGAAGAATGCCTGCAAATTCTTCATCTTGTCGCAGGTGGTGAAGACAAGTGGCGCGAACGGCCTTTTGTTTCGCAATCCAACTGTTTTGTGGTTCCGCCCTTCAAGTTTGCCGAAGATGCCTGCCGCTGCCTTGAAGTGGCGGCGCGTGGCGGCATGCCGGTGTTGCTGCTCTCGGCCGCACAAGCAGGTGCCACTTCGCCTGCGGCCCTTGCGGGCACTGTGGTTCAGGCCGTTGCCGAATGTCTGATGGGGCTTTGCTATATCAATGCCGTTGTGCCGGGTGCGCCAGCAATCTGGGGCCCGTGGCCTTTCGTATCCGACTTGCGCACTGGTGCCATGAGCGGCGGCTCTGGGGAACAGGCGCTGATCACCTCGGCCTGCGCGCAGATGGGGCATTTTTATGATCTCACAGTGGGCTCTGCCGCTGGCATGTGTGATGCCAAGCTGCCCGATGTGCAGGCTGGTTATGAAAAGGGCCTGACCGCCGGGATTTCTGCCATGACGGGCATCAACATGATGTATGAAAGTGCGGGCATGCATGGCTCTCTGCTGGGCTTCTGCCTGGAAAGCCTGCTCATCGACAATGACATGCTGGGTGCGATCAACCGCAATGTGCGTGGCATTGAGGTGAATGATGAAACGCTGTCGCTGGAGGTGATCCGCGAAGTGTGTTTGGAAGGCCCTGGCCATTTCCTCGGCAGCAACCAGACGCTTTCAATGATGCTGAGTGAATATGTTTATCCCACCCTTGGCAACCGCATGAGCCCGAAGGAATGGAATGAGGCCGGAAGGCCCGACATTCTGGAACGTGCCATGGCCAAGAAGAAGGAAATTTTGGCCACACATTTCCCCAACACAATCCCGGAAGATGTTGATGCGGCGATCCGTGCCAGGCACGACATCAAGCTGCCACGGGATTACATGCGGGCGAAGTGATAACTAGGGCGAAAGCATTTTTTTCGCCGTCATTCCCGCGCAAGCGGGAATCTCTTTCAAACAGACGTTTTCTGTCCAAGAGGGTTTGATCTATGATGAATGCATGCGTGATGAAAAGTCGCCAGCAGTCTATATTCTTGCGAGCCGAAAGAGCGGCGTGCTCTATATCGGCGTGACATCAGGCCTATGGAACAGGGTGGCACTGACGTCGGATTGCCCCACGCGCTTCCCTGCTGAGGTGCTTTGCGCAAGCGAAGCCTCGAAGCATCTTCTTCCCGCCGGAGATGACATCCGGCGAACAAGGGCGAAGCTGTATCTAAATCCCAACTCTATCACTCACCAGTCTCATTCCGGCACTCACCAGTCTCATTCCGTCACCCACCACCCTCACTCCGTCACCCCGGCGCAGGCCGGGGTTGGGCTTCGGCCAGGTTCGGGGTCTGTAAATGAAGCTCGATCCCGGCCTGCGCCGGGATGACGGAACCAGGGGGCCTTCGCCGGGATGACGGGGGTAAATTATGTCGCGTTAATTTTGAGCGCTGATAACCTAGCCTCATGGATCACCCCATTCTCAATCGTATCCGGCAAGAAGGCTTCACTGTCTTTGGCTGGTTTGGGCCCAAAGACATGGGCGAGACGCATCAACTCATTCTCATCGGCAACGCGGGGCCTGCCATGTTCCGGCGCTTTGCGCGCGAGAACGGTGGCGGCACTTTGGATGAATGGACAAAACACGTTGTGGATGTGTTGGCGCAGGATGTGGGGGCCAAGCCTGCCTACCCCTTCGATAAGCCCTACCATCCGTTTCAGCAATGGGCGCGGGCATGCGGGGTGGCCCATCAATCGCCACTTGGCCTCAATATCCACCCGACTTACGGCCTGTGGCATGCGTACCGCGCCGCCCTGTTGTTTCCGGTGGAGTTTGATTTGCCGCGCACTGTGGCAGGCGCGCACCCTTGCGAAAGCTGCGCCGCCAAGCCCTGTCTTTCGGCTTGTCCGGTTTCAGCCTTTGATGGCCGCAATTATGATGTTGCGGCCTGCGCTGCTCATCTAAATTCGCCCAATGCCTGCATGGAAGGCGGCTGCAAAGCGCGGCTGGCCTGCCCTGTGGGG
Source organism: Hyphomicrobiales bacterium (assembly GCA_043731995.1). Taxonomy (GTDB): domain Bacteria; phylum Pseudomonadota; class Alphaproteobacteria; order Rhizobiales; family Aestuariivirgaceae; genus Aestuariivirga. The sequence goes on along the minus strand of JAYTIG010000655.1, from coordinate 5,089 downwards.
CGCGGCTTCACCTATGAGCCGCAACAAATGCAATTTCACATGAAAGCCTTCAGGGCCGCGCATCCAAAATGAGCTATGATTTTATCGCCGAGAAATTGAACGCAGGACTACCCATCATCCTTGATGGAGGCACGGGAACCGATATCCAACGCCGCGGCGCGCCGATGAGCGGCGCCACATGGTGTGCAGATGTCAATGCCACGCATGGCGACATTGTTCGCGCCGTGCATGAGGACTATGTGAAGGCAGGGGCCGACATCATCGCCGCCAACACCTTCGCCACATCCATGCTTTCCTTCGATGCCTATGGCCGCGCTGATGAAGTTGAAAATCTTGATGCGCTGGCCGTGGGCTATGCCAAGGAAGCCGCGCGCGGGCGTAAAGTGGCGGTGGCTGGCTCTTTTTCAACGCAGCGCCCGGTTACCCCCGGAACAGACCGAACCGATTTGTCAAAGAACTGGACGCGCGATGAAGCCCTGACCCTGTTCCGCCGCAAAGCGCAGAATCTGAAGCGCCTTGGCGTAGATCTCATCATGATGGAAATGATGCGTGACACCGACTATTCGCTTTGGGCCTGCGAGGCCGCGAAAGAAGTCGGCTTGCCCGTGTGGATTGGCATTTCGGTTGAACGGGTCGATGGTGAACTTGTGGGCTTTGGCCGCAATGACCAGAAGCTCACAGACATTGCCCCTGCCCTTGCGGCGCTGAAGCCGGATGTGATGATGATCATGCACACTTCGCCCAACGAAACGGCCGCAGCGCTGGATGTTTTGCGCGCGAGCTTCAAGGGGCCTGTCGGCGCTTATCCCGAATGCGGCTATTTCAAAGCGCCAAATTGGGTGTTCAATGATGTCATAGCACCTGCTGACCTGGTGGCTGAAGCGCACGTATGGCAAGGCCACGGGGCTACAATCTTTGGTGGCTGTTGCGGCATTGGGCCCGAGCACATCACCGCCTTGAGCAAGGAGTTCAATCCATGATGACCGGTTCCTGCTTGTGTGGTGCTGTGGCTTTTGAAATTGCCGCCCATGAAAACAATGTGACGGCTTGCCACTGTTCGCAGTGCCGCAAGATGACGGGCAACTACTGGGCTTCATTTCACATGGCTAACAAGGATTTGAAGTTCACCCGCGAAGACGGCCTGAAATGGTTTGCCTCCAGTGATTTTGCCAGGCGCGGTTTTTGCAAAGAATGTGGCTCGACGCTTTTCTGGAAGAAGAATGACAGCACGGAGATTTCCGTCTGCCCGGGCAGTATTAACGGCAAGTCTGGCCTGACCCTGCAAGATCACATCTTTGTTGCGGATGCCGGTGATTATTACGAGATCGCGGGCGGATCCTCCCGGAAGGCTTGAGGCTGGCCAAAGGCTGATCTGAATTAAATTGTTGCCTTGCGTCCGGCCATGTAGTCTGGCTGGCCGAGATGACACCTCTAAATCCGATTCCCGTTGCCGGAATGCGAGTTTTCGCTTGATCCCCGGACTTGTCCCCAAAGAACGCATGGAACTTGCGCCCCTTCAGCGCTGGCTGGGTTTCATTGCGCTGTGCATCGGCATGAGCATGTCCATTCTGGACATTCAGGTGGTGGTGACTTCGCTGAAGGTGATTTCCAAGGCTTTCAGCATCGGCGAAGACCAGATTTCCTGGGTACAGACCTGCTATCTGATTGCGGAAGTGATCGCCATTCCGCTCACCGGGCTTTTGATGCGCGTGTTCACACTGCGCTGGCTTTTGGTGTTCGCACTCATCGCCTTCACGCTGGCCTCCATCTTTTGCTCCTATTCAAACGACTACGTGGAACTGCTGGCGGGCCGCATCGCGCAGGGCTTTGCTGGAGGCATCCTGATCCCGCTGGTCTTTTCCGCCATCTTCCTGCTGTTCCCGCCGGGATTCGAGCAATCGCTCGCCACCACGCTGGCAGGTTTTCTGGCTGTGTTGGCCCCCACGCTGGGGCCGCTGATCGGCGGCTGGCTGACCGATCACTATTCTTGGCACGCGCTGTTCCTCATTAATGTAGGACCTGGCTTAGTCGCCATGGCCATGGGCTTTTTCGCATTTCCGGTGCAGGGCTTGAAGATGGCAGAACTGCGCGGGCTGGACTATCTCTCGTTGGCCCTGCTTGCAGTTGGCCTCGCGGCATTGCTCATCGGCCTCAAATATGCGCCCAAGGATGGGTGGCTGGCGCCGCATGTGCTGGCCTGGTTTGCACTTTCAGCAGCAGCCCTGTGGTGGCTGTGGAAACGGCCCAACCCCGCGATCATGTTTCATCTGCTGGAAGACCGCTCGCTGGCCTTCGGCTGCATGCTCTCCTTCCTCACCGGCTTTGTGCTCTATGCCAATATCTTTTTGATCCCCTTCTTCCTCTCCAATGTGAGAGATTTCACGCCGCTTCAGATTGGTTTTGTCACGCTGGTAATGGGGCTTTCGCAGCTCATCACCGCGCCGTTCAGCGTGCAGATTGACCGCTATTTCAACGCCCGCCTGCTTTCAGCGCTGGGCTTTGCGGCTTTTGGTGTTGGCCTTTTCATGAATGCCAATCTCACCATCAATTCCGGCTCCGAATCCTATTTCTGGCCACAGGTTGTGCGCGGCGTGGCTTCGGCCTTCATCGTGTTGCCACCTATCCGATTTGCGCTGGCACTGATGCCGCTTGACAAGATTGGTGATGCTTCGGGCTTGTTCAACGTTGCGCGTAACATTGGCGGCGCCTTGGGCATCGCAGTGGTGGATACGCTGATTTGGCAGCGTTCACCGATTTATACGGACATGATCCGCGAATGGATGAAATCTGACGTGGATAGAGCCGCTGCGGCATTGGGCATGGTTGCAAGCGACGTACCGGCCCCTGATGATGCCATGGGGCTGATCGGCATCGCCGACAGCATTGGCCAGGCTGCACTGACCATGGTGATCAATGAGTGCTGGATCGTGCTGGGTGTTGCTTCTTTGGCGGCCTTGCCGGTGATCATCTGGCTGGGGCCAGTGGCCAGTGCCCTGCCACCGAAAAGGCTGCCCGGACTGAAAAAGTGATTGAATCCCACGCGCGCAATGTTGGTGCGGACGGCTTGGGGGATTTGGCGCGCTTGGGGTCGTCACGAAGGAAACTACGGAAAATAGTCGATGATTCTGCGAAATTATATTGCTGAGCTGGAGTTGTCGCGGAAACAAAAACTGAACGGCTCACGGTTTGGGTGCAACCTGCGCCCATTGGGCCAGATTTCGCTTCAAGTATATTTTTATTGGCGCGGCCTTGGGGTCCTTGACAGCTGTCAAGCCAAAAGCGGGCTCCCTCAACAGGGCAAATTGCCCTGTGATATTTCGCCAATCGGTTCTTGAGCTTGCCCCCAGAATCGGATGAATATCTTGTCATTCACGGTGCTCTGGTGTTGCAAACCACAATATCTGGTGTTTACCTTTCGTTAACACACTAGCTATTGACGCGTTGTGAGTGCTGTACTAGCTTCTCTTTCCAAGGGTATGCAGCAGGTTTGAGGTGGCTTTAGCCGCCAAAGCGGCCTTCCGCGTTAGTTCAAGGCGTCAAGAGTCATAAGGCGTCAATACGCGTTGGGGGCGAAGACCTTCGCCAAACAGTAGTATCTTTGGAAACACGGGGATTTCATTGCCGTGCGCTTTTTTGCGCGTCACGGTGGTCTATAATGGGGAATAGAGGGCAAGATGCGCATTGAACGTCATTACACAAAGGCTGGCCAGGATGCTTATGCGGGGATCGATTTCCGTAAGGCAGTGAGCGAGATCAAGAACCCAGATGGTTCCATTGTGTTCCGCCTCGATGGCATTGAAGTGCCCTCGTCATGGAGCCAGGTGGCCACTGATATTCTGGCACAAAAGTATTTCCGCAAGGCTGGTGTGCCCAAGGCACTGAAGCGCGTTGAGGAAGAAACCATTCCCTCATGGCTGTGGCGCTCGGTTGCCGATGATGAGGCAATGAAGGATCTCACCGCCAAAGAGCGCATCACGGGTGAGCGTTCGGCCAAGCAAGTGTTCAACCGCCTTGCTGGCACATGGACTTATTGGGGTGTCAAGGGCAAGTATTTCAATACTGAAGAAGACGCACGCGCCTTCTATGACGAAATGTGCTTCATGCTGGCCACGCAAAAGTGCGCGCCGAATTCACCGCAGTGGTTCAACACCGGCTTGCATTGGGCTTATGGCATCGACGGCCCATCACAAGGCCACCACTATGTCGATTTCGAAACCGGCAAACTCACCAAGTCCAAGTCGGCTTACGAACATCCGCAGCCCCATGCCTGCTTCATCCAGTCCGTCTCGGACGATCTGGTGAATGAAGGCGGCATCATGGATTTGTGGGTGCGTGAGGCGCGCCTGTTCAAATATGGCTCTGGCACGGGTTCAAACTTCTCATTCCTGCGCGGCGAAGGCGAAAAGCTTTCAGGCGGCGGGCGTTCCTCCGGCCTGATGAGCTTCCTCAAGATTGGTGACCGGGCTGCCGGTGCCATCAAGTCTGGCGGAACCACGCGCCGCGCGGCCAAGATGGTCGTGGTTGATGTCGATCATCCGGATATTGAAAACTATGTCGAATGGAAAGTGAAGGAAGAGCAAAAGGTTGCTGCCCTTGTCACTGGCTCCAAGATCGTCAAGAAGCACCTTACCGCCATTATGAAGGCCTGCGTCAATTGCCAAGGCCCCGGCGGGGATTGCTATGAGATTGAAAAGAACCCAGCGCTAAAACGCACGGTGAAAGAAGCGCGCCGCGCGCAGGTTTCTGACAATTACATCAAGCGGGTGATTCAATTCGCCAAGCAAGGCTATACCGAGATCGAATTCGACACTTATGACTCGGATTGGGATGGTGAGGCTTACCGCACGGTTTCTGGCCAGAACTCCAACAACTCGGTGCGTGTGACCGATGAATTCCTCACTGCCGTTGAAAAGGACAGTGATTGGAACCTCGTTGGCCGCACCAATGGCAAGATTTTCAAAACCCTGAAAGCCCGTGAGCTGTGGGACAAGATTGGCCATGCTGCCTGGGCTTCGGCTGATCCTGGCATCCAGTTCCACACCACCATCAATGATTGGCACACCTGCATCGGCTCGGGCGAAATCCGCGC
>JAYTIG010000654.1:0-2804 GCA_043731995.1 Hyphomicrobiales bacterium | reverse complement strand
ATTCAATTCGCTGCCGCGCGCTTCAAAGGCATTCAGAAAAAATATGGCCGGAATTCCATTGGCGGCATAACCTCATCACGCTGCACGAATGAAGAAGTCTATGTGGTGCAGAAGATGATCCGCGCCGCGTTCAGAAACAACAACACTGACACTTGCGCGCGCGTCTGCCATTCGCCCACGGGCTATGGCCTTTCCAAAACCTTCGGCACATCCGCTGGCACGCAGGATTTCAAATCCGTGGCCAAGGCCGATGTGATCATGGTGATTGGGGCCAACCCCAGCGCTGGCCACCCCGTGTTTGCCTCGCGCATGAAGAAGCGCCTGCGCGCTGGCGCCAAGCTGATTGTGGTTGATCCACGCCAGACTGAATCTGTGCGCTCGCCCCATATTGAGGCCAAGCATCACCTGCAATTGCGCCCCGGCACCAATGTGGCCGTGATCAATGCCATGGCCCATGTGATTATCACCGAAGGCTTGCAAAACCAGAAGTTCATTGACGAACGCTGTGACCTGACAGAATTCAACCGCTGGGTGGAATTCATCCGTGAACAGAGGAATTCACCGGAAACTTTGGAAGCAGTGACCAGTGTTCCCGCAGAAGAATTGCGCAAGGCCGCCCGGCTCTTTGCCACGGGCGGCAATGCCGCGATCTATTACGGTCTGGGTGTCACTGAGCATTCCCAAGGTTCCACCATGGTGATGGGCATGGCCAATCTTGCCATGCTCACCGGAAACATCGGGCGTGATGGCGTGGGCGTGAATCCGCTACGTGGGCAGAACAATGTGCAGGGCTCTTGCGATATGGGTTCATTCCCGCATGAACTTCCAGGCTACCGCCATGTTTCAGACAACGCGGTGCGCCAAATGTTTGAAGAAGTGTGGCACACGGCGATTGACAATGAGCCGGGGCTTCGCATTCCCAACATGCTCAGCGCTGCTGTTGAAGGAAGTTTCAGGGGCATCTTCATTCAGGGCGAAGACATAGCGCAATCCGACCCCAACACCAAGCATGTGACGGCTGCGCTGGAAAACATGGATTGCGTGGTGGTGCAGGATTTGTTCCTGAACGAAACTGCAGCCTTCGCCCATGTGTTTTTGCCGGGCACATCGTTCCTTGAAAAGGATGGCACATTTACCAATGCCGAGCGCCGCATCAACCGCGTGCGCCCGGTGAAGGCACCGCTTCAGGGCAAGCAGGAATGGCAGGTGGTGTGTGATCTCGCTCAGGCCATGGGCTATGAGATGCATTATGACGATGCCAGCCAGATCATGGATGAGATCGCTCGTCTCACACCGACTTTCGCTGGTGTGTCCTTTGCCAAGCTGGATGAGAAGGGCTCAATACAGTGGCCATGCAACCCAAATGCGCCGGAAGGCACGCCCATCATGCATGTGGGCAAGTTCGTGCGTGGGCAGGGCCGCTTCATGCTGACGGAATATGTGGCCACGCCGGAGCGCGCCAACCGCGATTTCCCGCTGATCCTCACCACCGGGCGCATTCTCTCACAATATAATGTGGGTGCGCAAACGCGGCGCACCGAAAATTCGCGCTGGCACGCTGAAGATGTCTTGGAAATTCATCCGAGTGATGCCGAGTTGCGCGGCGTCAAGAACGGCAGCATGGTGTCGCTCACCAGCCGCATTGGCGGAACCACGCTGCGTGCAGAAATCACCGAACGTGTGCCGCCCGGTGTGGTCTACACCACCTTTCACCATCCGGTGACTGGGGCCAATGTGATCACCACCGAATTTTCGGATTGGGCCACCAACTGCCCGGAATACAAAGTGACGGCGGTGCAGGTGAACCCATCCAACCATGCTTCTGAATGGCAGAGGGAATGGGAAGACCGCGAGGAAATGAACAAGCGCGTGGCGGCGGAGTGAGGTTGAAGCCGTTGCCAGGCAACACTTCAACTTCATTCCCGCGAAAGCGGGAATCCGGCTTTGCCGTTGGAGAGGCGGCAAGCAAGCGGGATTCCCGCTTTTGCGGGAATGACGATCTGAAAAATGTCATGGCAGTTGGAAAGCTTAATGGCAAACCCACCACTTGGGCGCTGCCGGAAGAAGTGCCCGTTGCCATTTTGCTGAATTCCACCTCCTATGCAGTTATGATGGCCACGCCGGCGGACCTTGAAGATTTCGCGCTGGGTTTTGTCTTGAGCGAAGGCCTGGTGGCGCATCACAGCCATGTGCGCAATGTGCTCGTGCTGAATCAGGATGATGGCTTCAGTGTGGATGTGTCCATCCCCGAAGACAAATTGCTCCGTGAGCGGATGGTTTCGCGCTCCATGGAAGGCCGCGTGGGTTGTGGGCTGTGTGGCATTGCCGAGATTGAGGATGCCGTGCGCATGCCGCAACACAAGGTGAAGCCCGTGGGATTTTCAGCCGCCGCAATTGCGCGGGCCTTTGCGGCCCTGCCCCAGCACCAGCCGATGAATGCCGTGAACCGCACAGTGCATGCCGCCGCTTTTTGCTCCGTGGACGGAGCAATTCTGCTGTCGCGGGAGGATGTGGGCCGCCACAATGCTTTGGACAAGTTGATTGGGGCAATGGCGCGCAAGGGTTTCACCCCGGAGCAAGGCTTTGTGCTGATGTCTTCGCGCTGCTCGTTTGAGCTGGTGCAGAAATGCGCCCATGTTGGGCTTGGCGCACTGGCAACAATTTCTGCGCCAACTGCCCTGGCGTTGAAGCTGGCAAGGCAGGCTGGCCTGCAGCTTGCTGCCATGGCGAAAGATGGCGTGATGATTTTCGATGGAGTTGAAGATGGAACAGGCTGACATGATCCGCATGGCCAATCAGATTGC
>JAYTIG010000653.1:0-7434 GCA_043731995.1 Hyphomicrobiales bacterium | reverse complement strand
ATCAAGCCAGGGCAAATAGGCCGCAAGACCTTCAATCAATTTTGCGGCAATGCTGATGGCATAGTAGCTGATCGCCACAACCGAGAGGCCTTCCACCGTTTGCTGTAACAGCAACTGCCGGCGCGAATTGCCCTCTACCGAGCGCAGCAGTTGCTGGTTTTGCGTTTCCAACACGATGTCAACGCGCGTGCGCAGCAGGTTGGAAGCGCGTTCACTGCGAATGGCCAGCCCGTTGATGCGGTCGGCCACGGCGCTGCAGGTGGCCATGGCCGGGCTGAAGCGCCGATCGAGAAACACGCCGAGGCGCTGATAGCTCATCACGCGTTCTTCCCCCAACTCGGCGACGCGTTTTGCCACGAGCGCGGCATAGGCGCGCGTGGCGGAAAAGCGATAGCTGGATTGGTTTGAAAGCTCTTCCACATCACGCGCAATTGTGGTGAGGCCATCAAGCAGCTTGCCATCCTCAGCTGATCCTTTGACCGTGAGCATGCTGCCGATGGTGGAAGTCAACGCCATTTCAAGCGGCCCCAGGGCGCGCAGCAACTGCCGCGCCAAGGGTAATCCCAAAAGCGCCATCATGCGATAGGTTTCAAGTTCATGGAGGCGGCGGGTGAGGCGGCCCATGCGCATCGGCGACATGCCGTGATCGTGGATCAGCATGCGGGTATAGCCATCCGCACCGATGCGAAAATCAGTCCAGACCGTCGCCTTGCGTTGGTTGACACCGGAACAGGCGATCTCATCGTGGCCAAACATGGCCTTCAATTCCGTCTCTGTGGGAAGCTTGTCGGATTTGGCGCGGATGTGGCTGTGGATGGCCACCAGCCTTCTTCCCGGAAGTTCATTGATCCACTGCTGCGGCAGGCGTGCGATCGCTTCCTGTTTTAAATTCTTGCCTTCGGACGTGACGCTGATCCGATAGAATTCGCCGTGGCGTTCAAACTTCAACAAGCCACCGGCAATTTCGACTGCATGATGCAACGCGCCGGGCGCTGGCTGGCGCAGGCCCAATCCCAAACACAAAGCCGCCACATGGGCGAGAGGTGCGCTATCCCCCTCGGTCAGCGTGAAAGCCAAATGGGTGAGGCGCGCGGGCGGCTTCACCGGAAGGCCTGGCCGCCCATGAAGTTCGTTGTTCAGCGTCAATCTGAGTTCGTGGTCCAGCATTTTTCCCCCTCAGATTGCTTTAGCCACCCTATCTCAAGTTCTGCCCTGCGGCAAATCGACCGAATGAGCGCGCCCCCGTGCGCATTTTCAATGAATGATGTGCGCCCCTCAAATTTCTCTTTCGCCATTACAAACTTGCGCTATAAGGCCGCCAAACCTCAGCTGAAAACAGGAGCGCCACATGGCAAAAAAGGTTCGCGTCGCAATCAATGGCTTTGGCCGCATCGGGCGCAATATTCTGCGCGCCATTCATGAATCGGGCCGCCAGGATATCGAAGTGGTGGCGATCAATGATCTCGGCCCTATCGAAACCAATGCCCATCTGTTGCGCTTTGACTCGGTGCATGGCCGCTTCCCCCACGAAGTGCGCGTGGAAGGCGACATGATCAATGTCGGCAGCGAAAAATTCAAGGTGACGGCGGTCAAGGATCCTTCGCAGCTTCCCTGGAAGGAACTGGGCGTGGATATTGCCATGGAATGCACCGGCATTTTCACTTCGAAGGACAAGGCCTCGGCCCATCTGACCGCTGGCGCAAAGCGCGTCATCGTTTCAGCGCCTGCCGATGGTGCTGACAAGACGATCGTTTATGGTGTCAACCACAAGAGCCTCACCAAGGACGACATGGTAATCTCCAATGCAAGCTGCACCACCAACTGCCTCGTGCCCGTTGTGAAGGTTCTGCATGACGCCATCGGCCTCGAAAAGGGCATGATGACCACCATCCACTCCTACACTGGCGACCAGCCTACGCTGGACACCATGCACAAGGATCTCTACCGCGCCCGGGCTGCGGCCCTGAGCATGATCCCGACATCAACCGGCGCTGCCAAGGCGGTTGGCCTGGTGTTGCCGGAACTCAAGGGCAAGCTGGATGGCATTTCTATCCGCGTGCCAACGCCCAACGTGTCGGTGGTTGACTTGAAATTCATCGCCAAGCGCGCAACCACGGTGGAAGAAATCAACAATGCCATCAAGGCTGCCGCCGCCAGCGGCCCGCTGAAGGGCATTCTCGGTTTCACTGACAAGCCCAATGTGTCGTCTGACTTCAACCATGATCCGCACTCTTCAATCTTCCATCTTGACCAGACCAAGGTGATGGACGGCACTTTCGTTTCCATCCTCTCCTGGTATGATAATGAATGGGGCTTCTCGAACCGCATGAGCGACACGGCCGTGCATTTCGCCAGCCTGATCTAACGCGAATCGACAACTGACACTGATGCCCCTCTCCCCCTGCGGGAGGGGGTACCCGACAGGGCGGGTGAGGGGTCGCTCCGCATTCGCCTTTTAGGTTCGTAGCGACCCCTCATCCGGCGCTTCGCGCCACCTTCTCCCAAGGGGAGAAGGGAAAACCTGCCAGGTTTCTTCTCTCGCTTTGCGCGCGTTGTTGATTGAGCTAAGACAACCCCATGACCCAACGCCCACTCATCATTGCCCCTTCCATTCTTGCCGCCGACTTTTCGAAATTGGGGCAGGAAGTTCTTGATGTTCTCAAAGGCGGTGCAAACTGGGTGCATGTGGATGTGATGGATGGCCACTTTGTGCCGAATATCTCTTTCGGCGCACCGATCATGCAATCGCTGCGACCGCTTACGAAAGCGACATTTGACACTCATCTGATGATTTCTCCGGCTGATCCTTATCTCGCGCAATTTGCGGCGGCGGGTGCGGACTTGATCACCGTTCACGCTGAGGCTGGCGCCCATCTGGACCGCTCACTTCAGGCCATCAAGGCATTGGGCAAGAAGGCGGGCGTGGCACTCAATCCAGCGACACCAATTTCCGCGATTGAACATGTGATCGACAGGCTCGATCTCATTCTGGTGATGACGGTGAACCCCGGCTTTGGCGGGCAGAGCTTCATTGCGGCCATGCTGGAAAAAATCCGCCAGGCCAAGGAGCTGGCGGGCGGCCGCCCCATCGACATCGAGGTGGATGGCGGGATTGATGTTTCTACTGCGGGGGCAGCCGTGAAAGCCGGGGCCAATGTCCTTGTGGCAGGCTCGGCACTGTTCAAGGGCGGCAACCACGCCGCCAATGTGAAAGCGCTGCGCAATGCGGCGACAACGATTTCGGCTTAACTTCCCTCGTGCAGATTTTGCTGTGTTCAAGTTTGAGCTATTTCAAAATTGAAGCGCAATCGGTGCTGGCAAAATAGCGACGCGCGGCGGGGCTGCAACCTTATGGTTATTATTTCATGAATAAAACCCTAGTTTACATCTCAGAATCCCTGATTTAAGGTTGTGGCGGTATCGGGCTGGGGCCAGATCGGCCAACGTCATATAATCGCTGTCTCCGATACGCATGTTGTTGAGCCAATGGAGAAGCAAAAATGGCAACTTATACTTATCTCGCGAATACCTTTTACCCTCATCAGGGTAAGTTTGACCTTGGCGCAAACGTAATCAACATCAATTTGAACTCATATGTTTTGGGGGGGTGGGACTTTATCAATAATATCCCAAGCGTCACTCAAGAGTCTGGTCTACACCTCGGCAACCCCACAGTTGCGGGAACCAACAGTTTCACAGTCAATGTGAATGGCAGCCTCGGCAGTTATAATGGCAATGGCATCAATGCCCTCAATTATTTGGCGACAACCCCAGATATTTTTAACGTCGGAACAGAAGGTGCCATTGCCGGGACACACCGTGGCATCTACTCGCAAGTCGTCTCCACTATCAGCAACTTGGGCCAAATTGCTGGCCAACATGGCATAACCTTCAATGGATTTTGGGATGATGAGTCGAATGGGCTGGCACACACGCCAGGCCCTGATGGGTTGCCAGATTCCAACATCAAGGCCAGCAGTGTGTTGTCGGTCACCAATGCGCTGGGCGCACAGATTCTCGGTGCGAATGTATTGAACAATGCTGTTGGTGATGAACAAATCGCCGGAATCGCAAACTTCAGCTATGCCAAGCTGACCGTGACCAACGCCGGCAACATCACCGGTGGGCATGATTATTATGTTGACGTGGATGGTAACGGTCAGGATGACACGGGCTGGGGCGGCGCTGCCATCAGTTCCCACGGAACACTTACCTTGAGCAACGCGGCCACAGGGGTGATTGACGGCAATGTTGAAATTGGCTGGGTCGGCTCTTCAGTCACAAATGCTGGCCAGATCCTCGGCACCATATCAAGCGGTATTTCGGATCGCATCGTCTCTGATACGCAGCTCGGTGGCACAGTGCATTTGCCCTCCATCAGCGACATGGGCACGCCTTCGAATCCGGCAGATGATATTGTTGATCTCAACCATGATGGCATTTTCAATCTCGCAACAGGCGATGTGCTGCTTTCAGCCGCTGCCGTGAACACCTATTCCAACACTGGCTTGATTGATGGCACCTTTAACTCCGGCTATGACAACAATGGGACGTTTGGCGTCGTTGCTGATGACATGTATTTCAAAATTGCCATGGAACTTGGGCCTGGCAAAGACAGTATTACCAACGGTGCTACCGGCCAGATCATCGGCGACGTTTATACCGGTGCAGGAAATGACACCATCAGCAACTCAGGCATCATCCGCGGCCATGTTGGCATGGATGACGGTGACGACACATTCACCAATGCCTTAGGCGCCAAACTCTATGGCTATTATAATGACCAGACCGTTGGACCAACCGTGGACACAAGTTCAACGAGCCTGTGGCACAGTGGACTTTGGATGGGCGATGGCAAGAACATCGTCACAAACGCAGGCGAAATTGATGGCGGCGTTGGCGCTGGCGCTGGTTTTGACACGCTTACCAATGCCAAGACCGGCACGATCTACAACGGCGTCAACTTGGGCACAGGTGGCTCAAAGATCCAGAACGATGGCTTGATCGATGGCCATATAGGCCAGCCAGACGACGGCTCGCCAGCCCACTTGCCAGTGGATAATTTTGATGACACGCTTATTAACAGCATCACTGGCCAAATTTTCGGCGGCATTTATCTTGGCGGCGGCAATAATTCAGTTACCAATGCGGGCGACATTAATGGCGGAATTGCCGTTTTTGGCGGCAACGACACCATCATCAACACGGGCACTGAACATGGCGGAATCAATACGGGTGACGGCAACAACACCGTCACCAATTCCGGCAAGATTTATGGAAACGTGGGTGCAGGTGCGGGCTTTGATACCATCACAAACAATGTTGGTGCGCTGATCGGTGACGGCGTTTATGTCGGACGGGGTGGCAGCAAAATCACCAACAACGGCATTATTGAAAACCACATCGGCGTGGATGACGGCTCCGCACCCCTTGGCATAGATACGTCCGTTGACACTGTGATCAACGGTGCCACGGGCAAAATTTCCAATGGTGTATATCTTGGTGGTGGCAACAACGTGCTGACCAACGCTGGCACGATCAACGGTGGAATTGGCACGGATGCAGGTGATGATTCCATCACCAACTCAGGCACGCTGCAAGGCGGCATTGGTGCGGGTGACGGTAGAAACACCATTGTAAACTCCGGTGTAATCTATGGCGACATCAATACCGGAAACGCCGGAGCTCTATTAACTGTCGGGATAGTCAAGCAGGAAACCATTGTAAACTCAGGCACAATTCACGGCAGTATTTTCACCGGCGACGGTGACCGGACCATCACCAATAATGGTGCGGTCTATTCGGTGCACACCGGCAGCGGCAATGACATATTTATAAACACCAAAGATGCCGGCGATGTCCAACTCGGCGATGGCACTAACACCATCACCAACAGCGGCAGCATCCACAATGGCGTCGTTGTGGGAAGCGGCAATGATACGATCAAGAACCTGGCCAATGCCATCATCAACGCCGGCGTGGACATGGGCGACGGCACTAACAACCTCGACAATGCGGGCACCATCTTTGGAAGCATTGCTGGCTCCGGCTACATCGCTATAAATGGCGGCTCGGGAAACGACACGGTGACAATCGAGGCGACCGGGCGAACCTATGGCAGCATCGCGCTGGGTGATGGCAACAACACCTTTACCAACCTCGGCCTGATTGGCACGGACACTGGCGGTGTTTATGGCTGGTACTATGGTGGCGCCGGCAACGACACCGTCACCAATAGCGGCAATGTCGGCAATGTTCTGGCTGGCAGCGGTTCGGACGTGATAACCAACAATCTCACCGGCCACATCCGTGGCGAGGTGGTCTTGACCAGCTATTCCATCAATGCCGATGGAAGCATCGCAGGCATAGATCCCACAACTGACGGTTTGGCCAACATTTCCTTAGCCATTCCCTTTGTCAATGAATTGACCAACAAGGGCATCATTGAATGGCAGGTTGTTGGCGGAGACCAGGCCGACCTCGTGCTCAATTCAGGAACGATTGGCGGCGATGTTTACCTCAACGGTGGCAATGACAAGTTTGATGACACCGGCGCCAAGGCCGTTGGCCACATCTATCTTGGCGCTGGTGATGACACATTCATCGGCGGCGCCATCAATGAAACTGTCTATGATGAAGCGGGCCATGACAGCTACGTCATGGGCGCGGGCAACGACACGGTCATCGTCCTGAATTCCAGCGATGATGGCCTTGTGAACAGCTATGATGGGGGCACAGGCAATGACACGCTGGATTTCAGCGACTTGCACAATGGAAATGGCATCACGCTCCAGATGGAAAATGCCGTTTCACTTGCGGTGGCAGTCACCAACTTGAATGTCGGAGCAGGTCCAAACGAAATTGCGATCAATTTCGAAACGGTGATCGGAACCCAATATGCTGACACGATCATCGGCACGAATTTGGGCGAAAAGATTGACGGTGGCCAAGGAGCGGATACGCTCGTCGGCCATGGCGGCGCTGACAAGATCTATGCTGGCATCACCGCCGGATCATTGACGGGCGGTGATGGTGCCGTTGATACCATCCGTTTTGATGCGGCGACAGACAGCGGCATCACGGCGGCCACGCGCGATGTTGTCTATCAGTTTGAAGATGGCATCGACAAGCTGGAGTTCAGCACGTTGTTTGACTTTAACCGTGTGGCGATTAACACTCAGACGCCTGGCACCATCGGACATTTCCTTGGTACGAATGTCGCGTTCGATGGAACGATCGGCGCAGTCCATGCCGTGCAAGTCGGTGGCCAGACCCTTGTCGAAGTTGACACCAATGGCGACAAGATCGCCGACTTCTCGGTGGCCTTGGACGGTATCCATCTTCTGCAAGCAAGTGATTTCATTTTCGACACATAATTAGATAAACTGGCCAAGCTGGAAGTGGCTTAGTGGATGGTGGCTCGCTCCAATTGAA
>JAYTIG010000652.1:0-2817 GCA_043731995.1 Hyphomicrobiales bacterium | reverse complement strand
GGACAACAAAGGCGGCAGGCAAAAGCCCAATGAAAATGCGGCGCGTGATCATGATTCGAGCTCTCTCCCTGAATTCTAAGAGCCAACGTGGTTAAGGCAAGGTTAATTACCAGGTTTCCGCTTCACGTAGCTTGGCATAAAGCGGCGTGAAATTGCCCTTGGAAGCATTGAGCGTGTCCTCAAACATTTTCCGCATGGCGATGGACAACCATACGCCCTTCACATTCAAGTCGGCAATCCGCAGGGCACCAGGCGAGCCGGAAACGCGCCAGCGCAATTGTTCGCCACTGCCAACGATTTTACTGTCCACGTTGGTGAGCTTGCCTTGATCGGAAGATCCTGTAATGGCCAAATCGCTGCCTTGGAAATCCTGCACATACCAGACAAAAAGGGCCGCGGCATAATTGGCAACAAGATCATAAAACATACCCTTGTCACCTGAAGGAAGATTGGCGCGCTGGGTGCCCAATGCAAAATTGGCAACGCCAGACATGTTGATGTAGCGATTGAGCAAGTTGGCAAAACGCCGTTGCAAGGCCTTGTCGCCCCGGTGGCCGCCTTTCGCCAAAGCCAGAACTTCAGTGCCGAGTTTGTGCACATAGTCTTCAGCGGGGCTGGAGGCCCAGCTTGGGGCAGGGGTGGCGAAGACAATTGCAAAAGCTGCGCCTGAAAGCAGAAAAGCGCGGCGGTTGATGGTCATGTTCAGTCCTCTAATGTGGCCCCGCAGGTTTTTTCGCCGGGAACTGTGTCAATGTGAAGGTGTTTTATGAAAAATCAAGCGCGAGGTCATAACCATGATCAGTATTGTGCCTGATTACGACCTGTCGATGCCGGAAAACGAATTGCCTTGCGAGCTATATAAAGATATGTTTATATAGTTTCAGGAAGGTGTCCATGGATGAATTGCTGGCAGGATTGAAGGCTGTAGCCGAAACCACGCGGCTGCGCATCCTTTTTGCCTTGTCCCATGGCGAGATGAATGTCACGGAACTGACTCAACTCTTGGGCCAGAGCCAGCCGCGGGTGAGCCGCCATCTCAAATTGATGGCTGAATCTGGTCTGATCAGTCGCCACAAAGAGGGCAACTGGGTTCTCTTCCGCCAGCGCGAAGAGGGTATCGGCGGGGCGCTGTCACGTGCGCTGGTGGACATGTTGCCAGCACATGACAAACAATTGGCCGAGGATTTGAAGCGGCTGGCAGATATTCGCCGCCAGCGGCAAGAGCAGGCAGCAGCCTATTTCGCCGCCAACGCCGCGCGGTGGCAACAACTGCGTTCCCTGCATGTGCGCGAGGATGAGGTGGAGGCGCAACTCCTGGCCCTCCTGGAGGACCGCAAGTTTGAAACCGTGCTTGACCTTGGCACAGGCACTGGCCGTATTCTGGAGTTGCTGGCGCCGCAAGCGCGCCAACTCTGGGGCCTCGATCAAAGCCGCGACATGCTGGCCATTGCCCGCGCCAATCTGGACCAGCACAAAATCAAACACGCGCAAGTGCGCCAGGCCGATATCTACGAGCTGCCTTTCTCGGATGCGACGGCCGATCTCATTTCCATCCATCAAGTCTTGCACTTCCTCGATGATCCGCAGTCGGCATTGCTCGAAGCCCGCCGTGCGCTGAAACCGGGCGGTGAAATTATCATCGTTGATTTCGCGCCACACGAGCACGAGGATTTGCGCGTCGCCCATGCCCATCGCAGGCTTGGCATTTCGGCAGAACAGATGGCCGGTTATTTTGCGCGTGCTGGTTTGGTGCTGCGCGAACACAAGGTGTTGCCGCCACCGTTGCTGAAGACCGGTCTGGGCCTCACGGTTTCACTTTGGCTTGGTGAGCTTCCCGCCCGCCAGACAACACAGCAGATTCACGCAAGGACAGCCGCAATATGACTGCGCTTTCGGTTTCCTTCGAATTCTTCCCTCCAAAAAATGACGAAGGAGAAGCCAGCCTTTGGAAGTCGTTGCGCAAGCTTGAAAAGGTGAGGCCGAAATTTGTTTCCGTCACCTATGGCGCAGGCGGTACCACGCGCGACCGCACGCTAGGCACCGTGCGCCGCATCGTGCAGGAAACCACGCTGAAGCCCGCCGCACACCTCACTTGCGTGGGTGCTTCGAAAGAAGAAGTGAATGCCGTCGTGCGTGAATTCTGGACCGCGGGCGTCCGCCAAATCGTAGCCCTGAGGGGCGATCCGCCCCAAGGCGTGGGCACCAGGTTCACGCCGCACCCACAAGGCTATCGCAACGCTGCTGATCTGGTGCGCGGCATCCGCGAGATTGAGCCCTTTCAGGTTTCCGTCTCCGCCTACCCCGAGAAGCATCCGGAATCAGTGTCCATTGAAGAGGATCTGGCATTTCTGGCCGACAAGGCAGACCACGGCGCAACTGAGGCCATCACCCAGTTTTT
Organism: Hyphomicrobiales bacterium; assembly: GCA_043731995.1. Taxonomy (GTDB): domain Bacteria; phylum Pseudomonadota; class Alphaproteobacteria; order Rhizobiales; family Aestuariivirgaceae; genus Aestuariivirga. The sequence goes on along the minus strand of JAYTIG010000652.1, from coordinate 419 downwards.
CTTTTTCAACGCAGCCTATCTGCGTCTGCGTGACCGTATCGCGGCGCGTGGCATCAAGATCAAATTGCTGCCCGGTATTTTGCCCATCACCAATTTCGCCCGCGCGCAAGAATTTGCCGGAAAGTGCGGCGCGCACATTCCGCCCGAAATGACGCGCCGCTTTTCCGGCCTTGATGCCGAACCGGAAACCCGGAATCTGGTCGCTGCCATGTTCGCGGCTGAACAGGTGCAGGCTTTGCAGCGCGAAGGGGTGGAAGATTTTCACTTCTACACGTTGAATCGCGCCGATCTTGTCTATGCCATCTGTCGCATGCTGGGGCTGGGGGCAGGTGACGCTGTGGAAGCAGCCTGAAGGGCTTTCTCAATTGCGCCACAGTCTGGTCTTTCAATGCCTTTCGAAAACCTGATTGATTGATTGA
>JAYTIG010000651.1:0-2821 GCA_043731995.1 Hyphomicrobiales bacterium | reverse complement strand
CCCTGCTGTGATGTTAATACAGGTGTAACCATAACTTGAGCGCTTCTCGCGGTCATTGGTTCCACTTTAACGCGCAATCGGCTAAACCGCCCCCAATGCAATTTGAAGGAAGCTGAAAAGTGTCTCAGAAGCGGGCTTTGGTCACAGGCATCACCGGGCAGGATGGTGCATATCTGGCAGAGTTTCTGCTGATGAAGGGCTATGAAGTACACGGCATCAAGCGCCGCACTTCGCTGTTCAACACCCAGCGCATTGATCATCTCTATTCCGACCGTCACGACAATGGCAAGGGCTTGACGTTGCACTATGGCGACATGACAGATAGTTCCAGCCTGCTGCGTGTGATGGAACAGGTGCGTCCTGACGAGGTCTACAATCTCGCCGCCCAAAGCCATGTGGCCGTGTCATTCGAAGAGCCCGAATATACCGCCAATTCCGATGCGCTTGGCGTGCTGCGCTTGCTGGAGGCCATCCGTATCACCGGCCAGTCCAAAACCGCGCGCTTCTATCAGGCTTCGACCTCAGAGCTTTATGGCCTTGTGCGTGAAACGCCGCAGAAGGAAACCACACCTTTCCATCCCCGCTCGCCCTATGGCGTGGCCAAGCTCTATGGTTATTGGATCACGGTGAACTACCGCGAAGCCTACGATCTATTTGCCTGCAATGGCATCCTGTTCAACCATGAGAGCCCGCTGCGCGGCGAAACCTTCGTCACGCGCAAGATCACCCGCGCCTTGGCCCGCATCGTGTTGGGCACCCAAAATACGCTGTACCTGGGAAATCTCGACTCCAGGCGTGACTGGGGCCACGCCCGCGATTATGTCGAAGGCATGTGGATGATCCTGCAACACAACAAGCCGGATGACTATGTGGTGGCCACGGGCGTGCAATATTCCATCCGCGATTTTGTCGCCGCAGCCTGCAAGGAATTGGGATGGGAAATTTCATGGAAGGGCAAGGGCGTCGATGAAAAGGGCATGCTGAAAGATGGCCGCGTGATTGTTGAAGTTGATCCGCGCTATTTCCGCCCCGCCGAAGTGGAAACCCTGTTGGGTGATGCTTCCAAGGCGCGTGAAACGGTGGGCTGGAAGCCCAGGGTTGATTTCAATGGGCTGGTTAAGGAGATGATGGCAGCTGACTTGAAAGAAGCGCAAGACGAGATCAAGATCGGCGTCCGTCGTCACAGCTTGTTTGATTGATCAACGCGGAGAAGGCAGTGAAAGCCATGCCCGGCACTGTGCAACATATCACACCTATCATTCTCTGTGGCGGCTTTGGTTCACGCCTCTGGCCCCTATCACGCGAGGATTTTCCCAAGCAGTTCTTGAGTTTCGGCAACAGGCCTTCCCTGTTTCAGGCAACGGTGACGCGCATGCAGGGTGGCAAATCTGGCAGTTTTGTTTTTGACAAGCCCGTGGTGGCCGCCGCTGCCGACCATCGCTTCCTTGTGGCTGAACAGTTGCGCCAATTGAATGTGCAAGCCGACATTTTGCTGGAACCTATGCGCCGTGACAGTGCAGCTGCCATTCTTGCGGCCGTTGGCTTCCTGGTCAGTCAAAAGCGCAAAGGCCTTTGCATGGTGGTGGCGTCCGATCACGCGATCCCCGATGTTGAAGCCTTCCATGACCATATCGAAATGGCTTTGAAGGCCGCGCGCGATCATATCGTGCTTTTCGGCATTCAGCCGCAGGAGCCATCGGTGGACTATGGCTACATCTCACCTGGCGATGAAATCAAGGCCGTGGCGCCGGCGCACCGCGTTAACAAATTTGCTGAAAAGCCCTCTGCCGCCGTGGCGGAGATTTATATCGCAAAGGGTTATTTGTGGAACTCCGGCAATTTCATTTGCCGCCCTGAGACCCTTCTCGCGGAAGCTGAGCTTCACGCGCATGAAATTGCTACACCTGCAGTAAAGGCCGCGCAAGCCGCGCGCCGCAGCGAGGATTTTCTCTTTCTCGATGAAAAATCTTTCGCCGCCGCCAAGTCGCTCTCGATTGACTTTGCCGTTCTGGAAAAAACCTCAAAGGCCAGCGTGCTGCCCTCCAACTTTGCATGGTCTGATCTTGGCACATGGAAATCCATCCACAACATCATGGAACAGGATGCAGATGGCAATGCTGCCATTGGCAAGGCACAGTTCACCCACACCAAGAATGCATTGGTGATCGGCAATGGCGCGCTCGTCACGGTGGAAGGCCTGCAAAACGTGGTGGTGACAGTAACCGAAGATGCCATTCTCGTTGCCCACCTGGACACCAGTGCCGCCATGAAGCCGCTCATTGAAAAATTGAAGCTCAACTACCCGCAAGTATTGAAAAAACCTGTCGCTTGACGGAGTTGCCTGATCGGGGTTTCATCCTTCGCAAAAGGATGAAGCACAATGGAATATCGCAATCTGGGCCATTCGGGCCTGAAAGTCTCCCTGCACACCCTCGGCACGATGAATTTCGATGGTGAGGGCTTTTTCAACATGGCTGGCAGCCTTGACCGCAAGCAGGCAGAACGCCTTGTGGATATTGCCATTGAACATGGCGTGAATATCTTTGACACGTCCAATGCCTATACGCGGGGGCGGTCTGAATCGGCACTGGGCGAAATTCTGAAATCGCGCTCCAATCAATTGCTGGTGGAAACCAAAGTGCGCTTCGGCATGGGCGATGGCCCGAATGAGCAGGGCCTTTCGCGCTTTCACATCATCCAGCAATGCGAGGCCAGTTTGAAGCGCCTGCAGCGCGACCACATTGATCTTTACCTCTGCCATGAGTGGGATGGAAAGACGCCGATTGAAGAAACCATGGAAGCGCTGAACACCCTCGTGAAG
>JAYTIG010000650.1:0-2823 GCA_043731995.1 Hyphomicrobiales bacterium | reverse complement strand
GCCTTGCGCATATTCATCGCTGGCCTCGTGCCCGGCGCATTGGCGATGGTGCCCTTCATCAATTTTGTGACACCAGTTTTTGCCACCAGCTATTTCCTGCACTTCTTCAAGCAGGGGCGCCAGTTTTAGGTTTGAAATTGCAGCATTCCGCCACGATGCAGCGCCAGCATTCAGGTTTGCGTGCCTTGCAGATGTAGCGGCCATGCAGGATCAGCCAGTGATGGGCATGGCGCAGATAAGGCGCGGGGATAACTTTCTCCAGCTTCTTTTCCACTTCCAAGGGTGTCTTGCCAGACGCAAGGCCCAACCGGTTGCCCAAACGAAAAAGATGCGTATCCACCGCAATGGTGGGCTCTCCGAACACGATGTTCAAAACCACATTGGCGGTTTTGCGGCCCACGCCGGGCAGCGCCTCCAGTTCTTCGCGTGTTGATGGCACCTTGCTGTGATGCTGCGCGATCAGCGCCTTTGAAAGTGCGATCACATTCTTGGCCTTGGCGCGGAACAGCCCAATGGTCTTGATCGCCTCGCGCAAGCCATCTTCGCCCAGTGTCACCATTTTCTCCGGTGTATCCACCTTGGCGAACAGCGGCCTGGTGGCTTTGTTCACGCCCGCATCTGTTGCCTGGGCAGAAAGCACGACCGCAACCAGAAAGGTGAAATCATTGACGCTATGGAGCTCGCCCTTGGGCTCCGGATTGGCTTCTGCAAAGCGCCGGAACATCTCTTCAATTTGCGCGGGTTTCATCTTGGCAGTCATCACAAAGCGTCTTAGCTTGGGCCATGGCCGAAACCAAAGCTGAAACCTTGCATATCACACTTTATCCACACCGCTCGTTGAGCCGCTTTGGCTTGCGGCTGGTTCTGGGCGCGGTGGTGGCTTCAAATCTTGTGGTTGCCTCGTTTTTCTGGAGCTACCACGTCTGGCCTGTTTTTGGGTTCATGGGCATTGACGTGGCTTTGGTCTTTCTTGCCTTTTGGCTGAACAATCGCAGCGCTGATGCGCGCGAACAGATTTTGATTGAGGGTGATGAAGTCACCCTCATCCGCTCCAGCCGCAAGGGTGAAAGCCGTCGCCGTTTCAATCGCCGCTGGATGCGCGTGGAATTGGAAATGGATGAGGCCCGCGAACTGGTAGGCCGCCTCTATCTCGTTTCACATGGCAAGCGCAGCGAGGTGGCCAGTTTTCTGGGCGCCGAAGAACGTGAAGCACTGGCGCGGCGGCTGCGCCGGGCTTGCGCGTAAATCGGGTGGAATCGCGGCCCGGGCAAGCCTAGTTTCAGCATCATGGAACACACATCTGAACTTGATGACTATGCCAAAGTGCGCGCAGTGCTGGAGCATCTCCACAGTGACTGGCGCGACCAGCCCTCTCTCACCGATCTCGCCCGGCCCGTGGGGCTGAGCGAAGACCAGTTGCAGAAGCTCTTCACACGTTGGGCGGGTTTGACGCCCAAGGCGTTTCTGCAGGCCCTGACCTTGGACCATGCCCGCGCCATGTTGAAAGACCGCGCCTCCATTCTCGATACTGCATTGGACTCTGGCCTTTCCGGGCCGGGGCGCTTGCATGATCTCTTCATCGCCCATGAAGCCATGTCGCCCGGCGCCTACAAGGCCAAAGGCGCAGGCCTTGCCATAGCTTATGGCTTTCACCCTTCGCCCTTCGGCCTTGCGCTGGTGATGGTAACAGAACATGGCCTCTGCGGCCTTTCCTTTGCTGATGAAGGCGGGCAGGCGGCAGCGCTCGAAGACCTGATGAGCCGCTGGCCCCATGCCAACTATGCCGAAGATTCAGCCCGCACGGCTCCCTTTGCCGCCCGCGCCTTCAGCAACATCAAGGATGGCCAGCCATTGAGGATCACCATGATCGGCAGCGACTTTGAAATCCGCGTGTGGGAAACGCTGTTGAAAATTCCGCGCGGCAAGGCCGTGTCCTATGGCGACATTGCCAAAAGCCTGGGCAAGCCCAAGGCGGCGCGCGCCGTGGGCGCTGCAGTGGGCAAGAACCCGATTTCATTTGTGGTGCCCTGCCACCGTGTGTTGGGATCGACCGGTGCGCTCACTGGCTATCACTGGGGCCTGACGCGCAAGAAGGCCATTCTGGGTTGGGAGGCGGGGAAGCTCGCTAGTTGAGCAGCAGATGCGCGGCCACCGCTGCGCCATAGCCCAGTGCAATCGAAGGCAGCCAGCGCATGTGTTTGACAAAAGTATAGTCGCGGCCCGCGCGCCCCATTAACGCGATGCCGGCAGCAGAGCCGATCGAGAGCATCGAGCCGCCCACGCCCGCGGTCAGTGCCAGCAAAAGCCACTGGCTTCCACCCATCGTCGGATTCATCTGCAACACCGCATAAACCAGTGGCACGTTGTCGAGCACCGCTGAAAGCGGCCCAACGAGGATATTGGCAAGGGTGGGCGATAGCCCCACATAGAGGCCCTGATTGGCCAGAGCCAGCCAGCCGAGATGGGAAAGGCCGCTGATCGAAAACATGATACCGAAAAAGAACAACAGCGTATCCCATTCCACGCGCTGCATGGCGCTGAAACTGTCCAGCACCATGTCATCTGCTTTGGCCTTGCGCTGTGAAAAATAGGCCAGCGCCTGTAGCAACCCTAGGCCCAGCACCATGCCTGCAACCGGCGGCAGGCCCAGGGCCATATTCATCAGCACACTGAGCAAAATGGTGATGGCAAACAATGCAATCACCAGAGCTGAGCCGGGCTTGGCCCGAACGTGTTCGGCGCGCGCCTGCGGCCCATCTGGCGGCACGGCAAAGGACATCAGTAGCGCGGGAACCAGCCAGGCCAGCAGGGCCGGAATGAACA
>JAYTIG010000649.1:0-7456 GCA_043731995.1 Hyphomicrobiales bacterium | reverse complement strand
CGGCACAAAGGTGCCGCGCCCGCTGGTCTGCGCTTCACGCTGGCGCTTGCCCTTCCAGTCATGCACAAAGGCCGCAACCCGGCCATACGAGCCCTCATAGCCCAGGGCTTTGAGGTCCGCGTGCATCCGTTTGGCTGTGCGCCACTGCTTACGCGGTCTTGCCGCCGCAACAATCGGCCAGCCCGAAAGCTTGGCCGCATATGCATCCAGCTTGCTCGGCAGCTCCGCAACCTTGAACATCGGCTCAACCTCGCCGCTGCGCAGATACATACGGATCGTGTTTCGCGACAATCCCGTTCGCCGCGCGATCTCCCGGATCGGCATTCCTTCCCAGAAATGCCAGCGGCGCATCACACTCAATAATCCCATGTCAATCACTCCATGTTCTCCCCGCCAATTCCAGCCAGGGATAAAGTCAAAACATGGGTCAATTCTCAGTGGAAAGAATCCACTCCAGTAGGTCAGTTCTCAGTGCAATTCAACACCACTGGAGGCACGAATGGAAATCAAAGGCTCAGAATAGTCGGCCCACAATTGGAACACTCTGTGTTTAGTCGGTGTGAAAGACCTGTTCCATCCTTGCCCACCATTCGCCCTGTTTTCGGTTTTCAAATGGTGATTGCATCGGATCAGTGATTTTCCACCATTCCCTCATTTCAGGCACCAATTTCATCTTTTCCATGTCGGCCTCAAAATCCGTGCCGTGATACTCCCAATATGCAAAGAGCATGTTTTCTGGTTCTTTCAGGAAAATTGAATAGTTGTGAATGTTGGAGCCTGCGATGGCGTGCAAGACCGCGGGCCAAACTGCAGCATGGATTCGCTTGTAATCGGAAATGATTTCAGGTTTGAGCCTGATGACTTGCCCCATCCGCTCCATGAGTCACCTCTTCTTTCTGGCTTTCAGTTTCGCCTCGAGTGTTGCGAAGGCTTTCTGATAGACATTGGCTTCCGTGCGCGGCATGAGAACAAGATCTTCGTGTGGGCTCGCTACCCAATCTCCTGTCCACACGCCGAATGTCGTATTGTCGGCCGTCACGGTCCAAAGCCGCGGGCCCGAGACATAGTTCATCCAGGGAATTTCCGATTTTGTGATTCGATAAAGAAATGATCGTGTTTGATCGCACAGGGCGAGGAGTTCTTCGTTCAGATGACCGTCACCGAAATAGAAATCCCGCACTCCCGAGACCTTGTCAGAACGCGCCTTGTTCAGCATTTTCATCCTGGAGATCTCGTCGTGCCAGCCGCCCATCCCAGAGAAATCACGCATGATATTCCAGACATCCTGAACAGGTGCCTTGATCACCCGCGATGTCCAGACTTTGTTGGGTGACCAGGCCTTCCACCGCTGCGCACCGTCCGGCTTCAGCGGCTTTTCCTTTTTGATCTTCGCATTGAGCGCCTTCCAACCTGCGGCAAAAACGTCCCTTGAAACTTTGCGTACATATTTGCCCTCTTCGCCTGGCGCTTCATCAAAACTCGCCTCCCACTCCGCGAAGGTCTGATCATTCTGCGTTACCGGCATTAATTGCACCGTCGCAACATAATTCCTGATTGGAAAGGCGGGCTTTTCGAAATTGTAAGAGAAAGTATGATGCGCGTCGTCAAGCGTCAGCAATCTTTCACGGACGTGGGTCCCGTCTCTTGTATGGAAGGAACGCACGCATCCAACGACGTCCGCATCCAAGCCACTTTCAATCTTGGAATCGGAGATGGAAGGCACCCAATTGGGCAGGCCGTTGAAGTCGCGGATCAGGCTCCACACTGTTTCGATGGGGGCCTTGATGATTGCACTGGCATAGGCTCTAGCCACTATGGCCTCCTAAAATGAAATGGATTTGAATGACCTGGTTTGCGCCGTCAGCGCGACTTCCACCGGGAGCCGCTCCATCGAGCTGGCGCCATAGAAGCCATGAACGTGTTTGGAATGTTTCAAAACATATTCCGCATCAGTTGGCGAAGAAATCGGCCCACCATGGCAAATCACCATGATATCCTTGCGGACCTTCTTGGCCGCCTCCGCCCACCCATCGATAATTGCAGGGCATTGCTCAAGCTTCACGGCTGTCTCTGCACCAATCGTGCCGCCTGTGGTCAGACCCATGTGCGGAACAATGATATCAGCCCCTGCCATAGTCATTGCCACCGCTTCATCGGCAGAAAACACATAAGGCGTCGTCAGCATGTCTCGCTGATGTGCCTTGGCAATCATGTCGACCTCCAGCCCAAAGCCCATTCCCGTTTCTTCGAGGTTGCGCCGCATGATGCCGTCAAACAAACCCACCGAAGGGAAATTCTGAACGCCTGAAAATCCCAACTGCTTCAAGCGATCCAGAAAGTCGTCCATGATCACGAACGGGTCAGTGCCGTTCACGCCCGCAAGCACTGGGGTATGCTTGACAACGGGCAACACCTCGCGCGCCATTTCCTGCACAATGTCATTGGCATTTCCATAGGCCAACAAACCTGCCAGAGAGCCACGGCCGGCCATGCGGTAACGACCGGAATTATAGATCACGATGAGATCTATTCCTCCGGCCTCTTCGCACTTGGCCGAAAGGCCGGTCCCCGCGCCGCCGCCGATGATCGGGACTCGCCTTTCGATCATGCCGCTGAATTTTTGCAGCAGTGCTGCCCGCTCAATTCTCGCCATGTTGTCTCAGACCATCTCCCTGAATGCCCTAACAATCGCTGCTGCGAATTCTGGGCTATTGATGTGCTTATCGACCTCAATCAGCTTGCGGTTTGGTGCCTCTTTCCAGCCGGCACGAATGGCTGCAAACAAGGCGGCATCGGCCTCTGGCGCGTAAAACACCTGGCCCTTGGCATCAATGGCTGAAACACCACCGAGCGGCAGCAAAAACCTGACAGGCCCTTCCATGCGGTTTAGCCGTTCCACGATCCAGGCGCCAATCGCTGTATTTTCAGCTGGCGTTGTTCGCATCAATGTAACCGATGAATTGTGAACGTGCAAATTCCGCTCGGAATAGCGATTTGGAACAGTACCCCGGGGACCGAAATTGACCATATCGACTGCACCAACTGAACCAACATAGGGCACCTTTCTGCGAATGACTGCGCCGAAGCGATCAGCGGTGCAAGGCAAGATCCCCCCAAAGAGATAGTCGGCAACTTCCGTGGTTGTGATATCCAGCAGGGCCGCCAAATAGCCTGAGTCAACCAGCTTCTCCATGCATTGGCCACCAACTCCCGTCGCATGGAACACAAAACATTCGCAATTCCCCTCAAGTTCTTGCCGAACTTGCGTCACACATGTGGTGGTCACGCCAAACATGGTGAGCCCGACTGGTAACTTGCCGCCCTCCACCTTTGGTATAGGATTCAGAAACATGCCAGCAACCGCATGCGCAGCATTTCCGATCACTTGCCGAGAAATTGCATTGAGGCCTGCAACATCGCTCACTGAATGCATCATCGCAATGTCAGAAGGCCCGACAAAAGGCGCCACATTGCCCGACGCCAATGTCGATACCATAAGTTTCGGAACGCCAATGGGCAAAGCCCGCATCGCAGCAGTAACAATTGTGGAATTGCCCGATCCGCCCATACCAAGAATGCCACCAACGTCATTGCGCGCAAGAATATATCTCGTAAGAGCCTCGGCCATCGCCGCTACTGCCTGTCCCCGGTCGGAAAGTCCAAGCACAGCCGATACGCCATATGGATGGCAATGTGCGACTTCGACCGAGCTGACATCGGCCAACGAGAGATTGGGCTTTGTTGAAACATCCACAATCGCAGTTGCCGCACCGGCCTTGTTGATTAATTCAGCCGCATAGAGAAGTTCCTCGCCCTTGGTATCGCAAGTTCCAATGACATAAATGCGCTTGACGCCTTTCATCTCGCCTTGGCCCAACCGGACTTCATTTGCTTCAGACCTTCCCGATAGAGGCTTTCGCGGGACGGGAAGAAGTCTCGCCAGACACGCGTCGCAGCTGCCAAGGCCGGCAGGGCCCTGCCAAAGGCCTCAATGGTGATGAAGTCATCATAATTCACGGCCCGAAGCGCTCGGTAAGTTGCCTCCCATGGCACGTGCCCTTCACCCGGCGTCCCACGATCATTTTCTGAGATGTGCACGTGGATCATGTGACGTTTGATCGTCTTGATCGCGGCGACCGGATCCTTTTCTTCGATGTTGGCATGAAATGTATCATACATGGCCTTGACAGCTGGATGATCCAACTCGTCCAGATAGTCAGCCAATTGACCCATCGTGTTGAGGAAATAACATTCAAAACGGTTCAGCGCCTCAAGTGCAAAGCGCACGTTCTTACGGGCCGCATGATCGCCAACCTTGCGATGAAAAGAAATCGCACGCTTTCGCTCAGCCAACGTTGCCGCATGGCCAGTAAAATAACCGAGTTCCGAATGCATTGGGCCGCCCAAAATTCCAGCACCCAATGCCGACGCGCAGTCAACGACCCATTGGGTGTATTCAATGGCCGCATGTCGGGACTGCTTGTCCGCCGAAAGTGGATTTTTGCCGGACGGTCCAATGACACTGACGACGCTACGTTCAAGGCCCAGCCTGTCAAGCTCCGCACCGATCCTGGCATAGTGATCGGGCTGACCTTCAAAGATCGGGATTTCAACCGTGTCGTAACCGGTCTTTTTGAGCGCTTTCAAAACCGGGAAATGCTCTTCGGTTACATGAGATGTCCACAGCAGCAAGTTCAATCCTGTTTTCATTGGTTCGCCCTCCACGCGCCCGCCCAGAAAACTAATCAAAGATCAGTAAGTTGCCCTTCCGCCGGAAATATCAAACACCGCGCCAGTCGAAAATGAACATTCATCACTCGCTAGCCAACACACCAAGCTGGCAACTTCATCGACAGTACCGAATCGGCCACGTGGAATTTTCGACAACATGAAATCAAGGTGGCTCTGCGGCATCTGGTTGAAGATTGGCGTTCGCACGGCAGCAGGCGTCACCGCATTGACGGAAATATTGCTTTTTGCCACCTCCTTCGCCAACGATTTCGTGAACCCAATCACCGCCGCTTTGGATGCTGAATAGGCCGACGCATTCGGATTGCCTTCCTTGCCAGCGATCGACGCAATATTGACGATGCGGCCATAACCCTGCGCAATCATTATGGGGATCACGGCCTTGTTCGTAAAGAATGTACCATTGACGTTAATCTCCATGACCTGTTTCCAACCATCAACCGGAAATTCGGAAACAGGAACAGTGGGCCCGGTGATCGCTGCACTGTTCACGAGAATGTCAATGCCGCCCAGCCGAGCCAATGTCTTCTTCGTGGCTTCTTCAACTGAAGAAGAATCAGCGATATTGACCTTGACGTCACCGTTCAAATCCCAAATAGCGACCGCGCCACCTTCGTCTGTGATCCGCTTGGCCACCGCTTCGCCTATTCCTGATGCGCCACCAGTGACAACTGCTCTGCGTCCAGAAAATCGCATCGACTAGATCCTCTGCTTCTTTACGGGCGACGAGACAGACGGCGCCAGGTTCATTCCCGTGGTGGGATCAAAATAGTGTGCCATGTTGCCATCAATGACGAACCTCACTTCGCGATCAACCGTGGCTTCGATTTTCGACGGCAAGGTTGTCTTCAGCAACAACTCGCCAACACGCAGAGTGACGATTTTTTCCACGCCATGATTCTCAACGTCATGGATGACAGCCTTAACCCCGCCGCTTTTGACCAGCTGCACATCTTCGGAACGAACGCCAACCATCAACTGTTCAAGGCCAGACTTGACTTGCATTTTCAGTTTCTGTTGCCCACCAAACAGAATGCACTGACCATCAGCAGCTTCGGCAGGAATCATGTTCATCGATGGTGAGCCAACAAAGCTAGCCACAAATGTATTGCGGGGGCGATTGTATATCTCCCAGGGCGTGCCAACCTGAATCAATTCCCCCTTGTTCAGCACTCCGATCTTATCGCCCATCGACATGGCCTCCACTTGATCGTGGGTCACAAACACAATGGTGGCGCGCAAGCGAATTTGTAATTCCTTCAGCTCCGAGCGCAGCGCTTCCCTGAGCTTGGCATCCAGATTGGACAACGGTTCATCCATGAGGAAGGCACGAGGTTCTCTGACAATAGCACGCCCAATGGAGACACGTTGCATCTCCCCGCCAGACAGTCGATCGGTCTTGCGGTCCATCAAGTGCCCAATGCGCAAAGTCCTGGCCGCACGATTCACGCGATGATCAATTTCGTCCTGTTTCAGATTGCGCGTCCGCGAACGCAGAGGAAACTCCAGATTTTGCCGCACTGTGTAACGCGGATAGAGCGAATAATATTGAAACACCAACGCCACATCACGCTCAGCCGCAGTATGGTTATGGACGCTCTCGCCTGCGATTTCGATTGAACCACTGTCTAATGTTTCGAGGCCGGCGATCAACCGCAAAGTTGTCGTCTTGCCTGCGCCCGTCGGGCCCAAGAGAACAAAGAACTCCCCATCTGCAACATCCAACGATAGGGCGTTGAGCGCGACGTTGTCGCCAAACCGCTTGGTGACAGATTGGAACTTAATTTGCGCCATTGCCCAACCTTATATTCAGAGATTCACCAGACTTGGAATTGAACAAATGCGTCTGTGACGGATCGAGGCGTACCCATATTTTTTCCCCGGTATTTTGGATGAACCGGCTTTTTGTCCTCGCGCGCAAGACCGCCGAACCGATCATCAGATCAACAATGTCATAGGCCCCGAGGGGCTCGATTAGGTGCACTTTTGCCGGCAAGTAGTCGGTTGCCGCAGTGCGCGACAACTGCACACCTTCTGGCCGGATGCCAAGCGTTAGATCGCCAAGACCAGCTGGGGACGCCATGACCATGGCCGCAAGTTGTTTGGGGAAGACAAATCCGTGGGCGTCGGCACCCAAACTCAGTCGCATGGCCTTGGCATCACTCTTGATTGAAACTGGCGATATATTCATCACTGGGCTTCCGACAAACTGAGCCACAAACAAATTCGCCGGATGGTGATAGACTTCTTCCGGCGTGCCTACCTGTTGCAGAATGCCTTCATTCATGATGGCAATTCTGTCGGCCATTGACATGGCTTCCACTTGGTCGTGAGTCACATAGACAGTTGTAGACTCATTCTCTAGGTGAAGCCGCTTTAATTCCGTGCGCATCTCTTCGCGCAGCTTGGCATCTAAGGCACCCATCGGCTCGTCCATGAGCATCGCCTTTGGTCTGCGGACCAGCGCCCGCCCTATGGCAACGCGCTGCATGTCACCGCCTGACAGAGAGGATGGTTTTTTTCCGAGCAAGTGTTCAATCTGCAAAGACTTGGCCACTGCCCGGACCTTCTTGTCCACCATGGACTTGCTTTCACTTGTTGCACGCAAGGGGAAGGCAATATTTTCATAAGCTGTCAAATGCGGATAGAGTGCAAAGAGTTGAAACACAAAGGCGATGTCTCGATCACCACCCTTCAAATGTTGCAC
>JAYTIG010000648.1:0-2828 GCA_043731995.1 Hyphomicrobiales bacterium | reverse complement strand
TGAATGAGGCGTTCGAAACTTGAATTCTGCGTAGCGGCGCTAAAATTGCAGTCAACAACTTCAATGATTGCTGCACCATGATCACCCAGTGTCTTGGCAATGCCGACGAGATGTTGCTTGGCCCAATCGCTTTTAGTGGTGTGAAGAACGACGGCAACGCGGAATTTTCCTTGGCGGGCGCGTTCAGTATCTTCTGCAGAAATGCGTAGGCGGTCAGGAGACTGCGCTATTTCACCATGGGGCCCAAGTCCGGAAATTGGCATTATTCTTTCTCCTTCATGCCGCTGCCGGAGGAATGGGGCGTGCCACTTCGCCGACCACCGTCTTGTCTGCCCGGTCGATCTGGCGCAACACGCTTTCTGACAAGTGGGGTGCGCCAGAACCAATCCAGTTCACTACCGAGTCCGATGCAAATATTGAATCCGTGACAACCAACGCAGCACCTGCGAGACCAGCGGAATTGCCAAGCGCTGAGCGTTGTATGCGCAGGTCGCGCGTGACCAAAGGATGTGAGCTGCGATAGACAGACTCACGAATGGCGGCAAGAAGGATGTCGTCGAGTTGACCAACTTCGCCACCTAGGGAAATGAGTGAAGGATTAAAGGCATTCACCAGCGAGGCCAGTGTGGTGCCAATCAGGCGGCCCGCGCGGGCAAGAATTTCAGCTGCCGCTGAATCTCCGGATTGAGCGGCAACGCTCACATCAACGGCTGAAATCGATCCTTCTGTTGCAAGCGTTTCAGCCAACATGCGACTTTCGCCAGACGTCGCGAGCGCTAGGCCATCACGGGCTATTGCGTCAGCACCTGCCACGGTATCAAGACAACCTATGTTTCCACAATTGCAACGATATTGGTTGCCGTCAGCCACTGCCACATGGCCGAGCAGTCCGGCCCCACCTTGGGCACCACGATGCAATTGCCCTTCTGAAATTAGTCCAGCGCTAATGCTGCGCCCCAGATTGACATAGATAATGTCGCGGGTGCCAGCAGCACTTCCCGATTTGTATTCGCCATAAGCCATCATCTGCACGCCGCTGCGCATCCATATGGGTGCGCGGAAGTGGTGGAGCAGATGGTCAACTATGGGGTATTCATCCCAGCCTGGTAGAAGGCGCAGGCGCGGCGAGGCATTTTCAAACTCTTCGACGGGGCCTGGCGCAGAGATGCCAATTCCCCAGACATGTTGCTTATTTTGATGTTGGCCTAACATCCAGTCGAACAGTGTGATCAAGCGTTTTTGAATCTGAACTGGATTGGATGTTTTGTCATTGGCTTCATGGTGTTCGGCAAGCAACTGGCCCTTGAGATTTGCTATGCCAACACCAATGCGGGATTGATCGACTGTTGCCACGAGAACGACGCCAGCATTTGGGTTGAACTGAATGGTTCGCGGTGCCCGGCCCCCAGTGGCCTGACCAAGTTCACCATCTTCTGCAAGCCCAAGAGAAAAAAGTGTCGCCAAGCGATCCGATACGATGGCACGTCCCAGACCCGTCAGTCGTTCAATTTCAGGGCGGGTGTCGGCATCGGCTTCTCGCAAAATGCTGAGGATGAGGGCCAATGACGAACGCTCGGCATCGGCACGCCGGTGACGGCTTAAATTGCTGTCGTCCTGTGACCGATCCGTTGGTCCTGCCGCCAAGCTCATCTCAGAGGGCATTTCGATTACTCATTCCTTCAGGTTCTGAATTTTATGTTGGTTTGGAGAAAATTTGTTCAGAATCAACCAAAATGTCAACAGTGATCCATGTTTTCAATGCATTTATGTGCACAAACCCACGAAACATATCTCCATTTAATCTTAAGACGGCATACTTTTGTATTTTTATTATTGACTTATGTATTTTACTGGCTTAATAAGATTGAAAAGAAGAAGCGAAATCGAAGTGGGAGAAATATCGTGACCAAAACACTGAATGTGGCGATGATCGGCGGCGGCTTTATGGGCAAGGCCCACGCGATGGCTTATGCGGCCATGCCAATGTTCTTCTGGCCAGCCCCTGCCATTCCGCACCGCAAGGTTTTGGTTGATGTGAATGCTGAAATGGCCAAACAGGGTGCTGCGCGCTATGGTTTTGACGAATCCAGTGCCGACTGGAAGGCAACCATCGCCCGCAAAGACGTAGACGTCATAGACATTGTAACCCCGAATGACAGCCACGCAGAGATAGCTATTGCGGCATTGAAAGCCGGCAAGCATGTGATTTGCGAAAAACCGTTGGCGCGCACTGGCGCTGAAGCAAAGACCATGTTCGAAGCGGCACAGAAGTCTGGCGTTATTCACATGGTGGCTTTCAATTATCGTCGCACACCAGGTGTTGCACTGGCCAAGAAACTGATCGAAGAAGGCCGCATCGGAAAGATTTTGAATTTCCGTGGCACCTATCTGCAGGATTGGTCGGCTGATCCGAATGGTCCCCTGTCCTGGCGGTTTCAGAAGAAAGTTGCAGGCTCTGGCACCGTGGGTGACATCGGCACTCATGTTCTCGATTTTGCCCGATATTTGGTTGGTGAAGTCAGCGCTGTCAATGCCATCGTGAAGACCTATATTCCTGAGCGTCCGCTGCAAGCCGGTGGATTGGACAAGCTTGGTGCTTCTGACAAGTCTGGGGATGGCCCCATGGGCGTGGTCGACGTTGATGATGAGATGATCACGCTGCTGAAATTCCAAAATGGTGCAGTGGGTTCAATCGAGGCCTCACGCAATGCTCACGGCCGCAATAATTTTCTCACCTTTGAAATTCATGGCACCAAGGGTTCCATAGCTTTCAACTATGAGCGCATGGATGAAGTGCAGGTGATGTTTGCAGATGATCCCGCAGAAAC
>JAYTIG010000647.1:0-2830 GCA_043731995.1 Hyphomicrobiales bacterium | reverse complement strand
CGAGAAACTGCGGCAGGATGTAATCTCCCATCAGCAAAATGAAAACCAGCATCGATCCCGTAGCTACGCCGGGCAGAGACAGCGGCAATGTGACGTGCAGGAAGGTGGCCAGCGGGCGTGCGCCCAGATCTGCTGATGCTTCAAGCAGCCGCATGTCGAGCTTTTCCAGACTGACGAAAATTGGGGGCACCATCAAAGGCAGATAGCCATAGACGCCGCCAATGAGAATGGCATAGGGGGTGTTCAAGAGTTGCACATCACCAATTCCGATCCACGCCAGCCATCCAGGGATACCCTTGGATCCCAGGATCATCATCCACGCATAATAGCGCAGGAGCTGGCTGGTCCAGAACGGTGCCATCACCATGACGAGCAGTGTGTTGCGCCAGCGGGAAGAGGTCTTGACCGCGAGAAAATATGCCATTGGATAGGCCAGCAGCACCGTCAACAAGGTGGCGAGCGGTGCCAGCAGCAACGTGTTGGTGAAGGCCTTGCTGCGCGCCGGCAAGTTAAGATAGTTGTCAAAAGTGAAGGCAGCCTGATAGCCGCCCTCTGGTGCGCGCAGACCAAAGGAATAGATCACCATCACGGCCAAGGGCAGCACCAGAAGGAAAAACAAGAACACTCCCGCAGGAGCCAGCAGAGCTACTGTCAGACTGCGGGAGTGTCTCGCATCAGTCATACTCAGGCAGCCTTGAAGCGGGCCATGATTTCAGCACGGATGGGACTCGTCAAAGTCTCGGCAGCGCCAAACTCGAGTTTGGAAAGATATTCTGCAGCTGGATAAAGTATTGGATTTTCCAACATTTCCTTGGGCACAAGCTTGTTGACGCGAGTATCCGAAGAGGGCGCACCATTGGAGATCACTTCTTTGGCATTCACTTCCGGCGTGAGCAGATAATCCATAAGGGCATAGCCTGCAGCACGGTTTGGCGCGCCTTTTGGAATGGCATAGTGATCGGCCCAGATCTCACCGCCATCTTTGCCGAGGCGATATTCCATTTCCGGAATGTCGCGGTGCAGCTGGGCCCCGTCATTGGTCCAGCACATGGACATGAGTGCATCACCGTTGCGCATCGAAGGCTGATAATCAGAGTTGATGCCGAAAAGATGCGGCTTGGTGGCAAGCAGCAGTTTTTCCGCTTCGGCATTTTCTTTCGGATCGATGGAGTTGAAGGAATAGCCCAAGGCCTTCAAAGCACCACCGATGGTGGTGAGCTGATAATCATGCACCAGCACCTTCCCCGAAAGAGGGCCCTTGGTTGCATCAAAGAAACCTTTCCAGGTATCGGGTGTCTTTGCCTTGCGGGTGTCAACCACATAGCCCGTAGTGCCCCAATCCTTGACCAGCGCATAAGTTACGCCATCAATCGTTCCTGGCCCGGTGAAACGCGGATCCTGCGCGGCCTTGTCATAGTTGGGCACCAGTTTGAGATCGATTGGTTCGATCAGATCGAGTTTTTTATAGGTCGAGATGGTATAGTTGGTGGGCACGAACAGATCCCAACCCGTCGAACCCGCCTGGAGCTTGGCCAGCATTTCTTCATTGGAACCAAAGATCGTGACATTGACTTTCACGCCCGTATTCTTGGTGAAGTTGTCGATGTTTTCCTGGGCAAAATAGTTGGGCCAGGTGGTGAAGTTGACGGTACCCGACAATCCTTCAGCGAATGCCTTGCGCGGACGAAGGCCGGGTACAGCGCCGCCAATCACAGCGGTGGCCAAACCCAGACCCGTGACACCCAGGAAATGGCGTCTTGTCACCGAGCCCTTTTGATAGCGGCGCAGTTCATCGAGAAATTGTTCCGGTTTGATGTGATCTTTGCTCATATTCACTCTCCCTTGTTAAGTGTCTGCCAAAATCTGTGCGGACTGTTTTCGCCAACCAACAACTGCTTTGTCGCCGATCTCAAAAACACCCGACGTGCTTTCCGATTTTCGCGGTGACAGCACAGTGAACTCGCCCATGCTTTCATGCATCACCCGATATTCCGTATGTTCGCCCATGAAAATGCGATTAAGGACGCTAACGTCAAACTGCTGCGTGACACCGGGTAGAAGGGCTTTGCGCGACGATGCCATTTCAATCATTTCGGGCCTGACGCTGATGAGGGAGCCCGCAACAGAAGCTGGAAAGAAATTCGTCTTCCCGACAAAGCCTGCGACATAGGCGTTGGCCGGGCTGTCATACAGTTCGCGGGGTGAACCTGTCTGAATGATGCGGCCTTCTCTCATGACACAAACACGATCAGACATTGACAGCGCCTCCTCCTGATCGTGGGTGACGAGGAGAAACGTGATGCCGACATTGCGTTGAAGGTTCTGCAGTTCAATCTGCATTTCGCGGCGCAGCTTCCGGTCCAGCGCGGCCAGTGGCTCGTCCAGCAACAAGACCGCGGGCCGATTGATGAGCGCGCGCGCCAGGGCGACACGCTGCTGCTGGCCACCTGACAACTCATAGGAGCGGCGTTTTTCATAACCCTCAAGGCGCACCATCGCCAGAGCTTCGGCCACTGCCTTGCGCAGTTCTGGAGCCGGGGGCCGCGGACTGCGCTGTCGCAGGCCGTATGAGACATTGTCGGCCACCGAGAGATGCGGAAAGAGTGCGTAATGCTGAAACACCATATTGACCGGGCGTTTGAATGCCGGCACGCCGTTCACGCTCATGCCCTGAATGAAAACCTCACCCGCAGT
The DNA here is from genome assembly GCA_043731995.1 of Hyphomicrobiales bacterium. Taxonomy (GTDB): domain Bacteria; phylum Pseudomonadota; class Alphaproteobacteria; order Rhizobiales; family Aestuariivirgaceae; genus Aestuariivirga. Next base: position 136 of record JAYTIG010000647.1, on the reverse strand, counting down.
GGGCTGTTCAAAACCTGCCATCATGCGCAAGCTGGTGGTTTTTCCGCAGCCCGAGGGACCAAGGATCGACAAAAATTCGCCAGCCATCACGCTGAGATTGTTATCGACCACAGCCAGAACGCCATCGAAATATTTA
>JAYTIG010000646.1:0-2834 GCA_043731995.1 Hyphomicrobiales bacterium | reverse complement strand
CACCGGCATCGAAACCTGTGTATTCGCACCACTCGTCCCACACATCGTAATTCGCGTCGATCAGAAAGGGTGCCTCGCTCAGAATGCCACCGTCAGAGAGATAGCGTTGCGCAAATGATTGGGTGCAAACCGGAATGTCGATCCACTTGCACAGTTCGGTTCTGACGAGGTCATCACCCACGCTTTGCCCGCTCAAGCCATAAAAAATGCGTAAGTCGAAGTTCTCATCGCGCCTAAGATTTCCGTTCTTCTCCGCGATGACCTCAAGAGCAACCCCCGGGTTCTCGACCAGAAACGTACCCACGCGCGCCGCGAGCCAGCTTGAGGCAAAGTCGCGGCACACCAATACACGCAGCCGCTTGCTCTGCTTGGCGCGATTGCCAATTGCCTCCACCGTCGAAGACATGACATCAAAGGCCCGCCGCAGGCCATCATAAAGCTCTTCGCCAGCGGGGGTAAGCTGGATGGCATTGCCGCTGCGCGTGAGCAGAGGAACTTGAATTGACGCTTCGAGCAGCGTTACCTGTTTTGACACTGCCGGCCGCGTGACATGCAATTCATCAGCAGCTGCTGAAATGCTTTTCAAGCGGGCGACTGCTTCAAATGCACGCAAAGCTGTGAGAGATTGAGTGTTGCGCATGGCTCACCGTAATTTCAAGTTACTCTACTCGACGTGATGTCACTTGTCACCTCCCTAGCTGTTCGGTAGCATTTTCGCTTTCAGAATGTTCTAAACAGGAGTTTGTTTTGCCCAAGCCCATTCGCTTTTCTCCCAATGGCCCCGATGGTTGGCGCGCTCTTCCTGATGAAAAACTGGAACATGCCGAGCTGCTGAAAGGATTCCCCGTCGGGCTGGATCATGCCTATTTCACCCGGCCTGAAAATGGCCTGCGCACGGGCATCTGGCGCTCTGGTCCTTATACTGAGCGCTACGACGATTATCCCGCTGATGAATTCATGGTGGTGCTAGAGGGCGAAGTTACGCTGGAAGGTGAAGGCATCAAAGAGACCTATCGCAAAGGCGATGCATTTTTTGTGCCCAAGGGATTCAAGGGCACATGGCACCAGCCGGTTTACATGGTGAAATTTTACGTGATCATCTCATAGGTTAGTTGATGCTGGCTGAAGGTTCATTTGACTATGTGATTGTGGGTGCCGGTTCCGCAGGCTGTGTGCTGGCTAATCGTTTGGGTGAATATCCATCGGTGCGTATACTGGTTCTGGAGGCGGGCGGCAGCGAGAAGGCTGTAATTGTTGACATGCCTGCCGCACTCTCGATCCCTATGAACACGGCACGATTCAATTGGGGCATGAAGACTGAGCCAGAGCCTGGTCTCGACGGGCGCGAAATCAATCTGCCACGCGGTAAGGGCTTAGGCGGATCATCATCGATCAATGGCATGTGCTGGGTGCGCGGCAACCCGCTGGATTATGAGTTGTGGGAGGCTTTGGGTGCTGATGGCTGGCGTTGGTCCAATGTGCTGCCTTATTTCCAGCGGCTCGAGGGTGTTTCGGGTGGTGGTCCGTTGCGCGGAACGGATGGTCCAGTCAAAGTCACCCGTGGGCCGGAGAAAAATCCGCTCTATCACGCTTTCGTCGATGCCGCTGTGCAGGCCGGCTATTCCCGTAGCGCCAACATGAATGAACTGCAGCATGAGGGCTTTGGTCCCATGGAGATGAATGTGGGAGCAGGTCAGCGTATGAGTGCGGCGAGGGCCTATTTGCGGCCTGCCATGGCGCGTGGCAACGTGCAGGTGATCACAGGAGCGGTGGTTGATCGGGTGACATTTGAAGGCCACAAGGCGGTTGGCGTGATTTTCACGGCAGGTGGGCAGACGCGCGAGGCGAAGGCAAATCGCGAGGTGATCCTGTCCGCTGGCTCCATAATGTCGCCGACGATCCTCAAGCGTTCCGGTATCGGGCCTGCTGCCGAATTGTCAGCGCATGGCATTGCAGTAGTGCATGATGCTTTGCAGGTGGGTGAAAACCTGATGGACCATATGGAGCTTTACGTTCAGATGGAATGCACCCAACCAGTCTCCCTGTTTCCCACCCAAAGTCTGTGGGGCAAGGCCAAGATCGGCATGGAATGGCTGACGCTGAAGCGCGGCCTGGGCGCCACCAATCATTTTGAAAGTGGTGGCCACATTCGCAGCCGCGCAGGCATCGTCTATCCTGATATCCAATATCATTTCCTGCCGCTGGCAATTTCCTATGATGGACAAACTCTGGCGAAGGGCCATGGCTTTCAGGTGCATGTGGGTACCAAGCGTTCGAAGAGCAGAGGCTACGTTCGCCTTCGCGATGCCAGGGCCGAAAGCCTGCCGCGGGTTCGTTTCAATTATATGTCACATGCTGATGACTGGCTGGAATTTCGGTCCTGCATCAGCTACTCGCGTGAAATTTTCGCGCAAACCGCGCTCTCTTCCTATCGTGGTGCTGAGCTTGCTCCCGGTGAAGCTGCGACCAGCACTCCGGCTCTCGATAGCTTCATGAAGCGGAAGCTTGAAAGCGCCTATCACCCCTGCGGCACATGTCGGATGGGCACTGACGAGAAGGCAGTGACGACACCTGACGGGAAGGTGCGCGGAGTGACAGGATTGCGCGTTGTTGATGCATCGTTAATGCCACAGGCGACGGCGGGTGATCTCAATGCGCCCACTCTGGCATTGGCTGAACGCATGGCAGATCTCATTCGTGGTCGCCATTTGCCAGAGGCGAAAGGTGCGGCATTACTGGCCGATCCGCTTTGGGCCACGCGCCAGCGCGGAGCCGCCATCACTCTCGATTACGCAAATAGCCGAACCGCTCTGGCCGCTGCCTTGCTGGCCAAT
>JAYTIG010000645.1:0-2835 GCA_043731995.1 Hyphomicrobiales bacterium | reverse complement strand
AATGTTACTGTGCCGGCCTTCACGCCACTCACCAAAATGTCGTGGGTTGGAGGAATGCCGATGGCCAAAGAAAGGCTGAAACGGTCATTCAAAAAGCGGCCTGCCTCAACCGAACCCGTAAAGGCGTTGCCGACGGTGACCGGAGGATTCAGTCTTGGAATTGGAAGGTTACCAGCCGAGTTGGGCATAACGTAGGTGCCACCGATTTTCACAAACCAGTCCTTCGTATCCATCACCGGGCCGATGTCAGCCGCGTGAGCTGCGCCTGAGAAAAGCGCGCAAGATGCGGAAAGTGCGAGTAGCAGCTTCTTCATGTTTCAATCCCTTTCCCCGGCAAGGGTTGGCCCCCCACCATTTTTGTAACAGTTTGTTAACGGATTCAGCAGGGCAAGGCAAGGTTGCGCCTTCAGATTCAACGTCAACCTGTTGACCTGTGCAGGAATGCCGCAGCGGGTTAGCTGAACCGCTCGGGCAAGTGATCTTCCCGGGCCAAGTTGGAGAACTTGGTGAGCCTGCCCTCGAACTGCAGTTCCACCGTTCCGGTGGGGCCATGGCGCTGCTTGCCGATGATCACTTCAGCCTTGCCATGGGCGCGGTTCATTTTGTCCTGCCAGGTTTGAAATTCCGGCGTGCCTTCATTGGGCATCAGGCGTTCGAGATAATATTCTTCACGGTAAATGAAGAGGACGACGTCGGCGTCCTGTTCGATCGAACCAGACTCGCGCAAGTCGGCCAATTGCGGGCGCTTGTCCTCGCGGTTTTCCACTTGGCGTGACAGCTGGGCCAACGCGATGATCGGCACATTGAGTTCTTTTGCGAGAGCCTTGAGACCCACGGTGATTTCAGTCACTTCCTGAACTCGGCCTTCTGCGGCTTTGCGGGCCGAACCCGCAAGCAGTTGCAAATAGTCCACAACAATCAGCCCCAGGCCCCTCTGGCGTTTCAGCCTGCGGGCGCGGGCTGCCACTTGGGCAATGGAAAGGCCGCCCGTGTCGTCAATATAGAGCGGCAGCGCTTGCAAATCCCGGCTGACATCCACCAGCCGCTGAAACTCGTCTTCGCTGATCTTGCCGCGGCGGATTTCCTCCGACGATACGCCCGTCTGCTCTGCGATGATACGGGTGGCCAGTTGTTCGGAACTCATTTCCAGCGAGAAGAAAGCGACCACCGCACCGTCCAGCACTTTCACCGCGCCATCTGGTTGGTATTCCGACTTATAGGCCTTGGCCACATGATAGGCGATGTTGGTTGCCAGTGCGGACTTGCCCATGGCTGGGCGGCCGGCAAGGATGATCAAGTCCGAGCTTTGCAAGCCGCCCATCTTTTCATCAAGGTCAGTAAGGCCACAGGAAATGCCCGAAAGATGCCCATCGCGCTGATAGGCGGCACTGGCCATGTCGATGGCCTTGGCCAGTGAGGCGCCGAAACGCTGGAAGCCTTTGCCGAATTGCTCTTTCTCGGCCAATGAATAAAGCGCGGCTTCGGTTTTCTCGATCAGGTCTTTCGCAGTGGTTTCAATATCGGGCTGGAAGGCTTCGTTGACCACCTCGGTTCCGAGCGAGATCAATTTGCGGCGCTGCGCCAATTCAAAAATTGTGCGGCCATATTCCTCGGCATTGATGATGGTGGTGGCCGAGGCTGCAAGGCGCGCGAGATAGACTGGCCCGCCAATTTCTTTCAGCGACTGATCAGATTCGAAATGGGTTTTCAGCGTGACCGCCGAGGCCAGCTTGCCCATGCGAATAAGTGTGGTGGCCGCTTCATAAATGCGGGCATGGACGGCCTCGGAGAAATGTTCCGGCCCGAGGAAAGCAGTGACACGATCCGCTGAATCATTATTTGCGAGAATAGCACCCAGCAGCGCCTGCTCTGCCTCCAGGTTCTGCGGCGGCAGGCGGATGGGCTCTTCAGTTTCAACGGCGCGGAGTGGGATGGTGTTCATGGCGCAAAGTCTTAGCAGGAGCGGCTATGGTGAATGGCGGAATGATTCAGTTTTACGCATTATCCACAGGCAGGGAAAGCGTGAATGACAAATTGTGTCCAGTTGTCATCCCGGCGCAGGCCGGGATCCCGCTTCAACCGAAAGTTTAGAACCCAGCCAAAGCGGGGCCCCGGCCTTCGCCGGGGTGACGGAATTTGAGGGGTGAGTGGTGATATGGCGGTCAGTTCAACCGCAAAACAAAAACCCGCACATTTCTGTACGGGTTCGTCACCAATTGAAGCGCACTACCTGTGCTGCCAGTTCATCCGTGGTCAGAGGGATTGTTGCGCGCTAAATTTCAGCGGCTTTGAAGTGCGCGGCCTGTGCTGCCAGTACATCCGTGGTCAGCTGCAGGAGCGCAGTTCTAAATGAGAGCAACCTGGGTTGCTCTCACAATTTCGTTCGGGCCCATCAATCACACAGCAAATATATTCATCAGCCGGTGAGATGTGCGGATATTAGGCGGCTTTGAGACTGCCGGCTGATTGCTTGCCGGTGCGACGGTCTTGTTCCAATTCGAAGGAGACCTTGTCACCTTCCTTGAGGCCGTTCAGGCCGGAACGCTCGACAGCGCTGATGTGAACGAACACATCCTGGCCGCCGTTGTCTGGCTGAATGAAACCGAAGCCCTTTTGGGCGTTAAACCACTTTACAGTACCTTGCATCGTAACTCCTTAAGAAATGCAAACACGTTTTGCCAAGCGCATCAATTGCTTGGGCTTGTCTATCGATGTCTTGGAAAGATAAAAAAGGCTGATGCACTTGCATTAAGAAGCGCGGAGCCAAGCCAACCGGCCGAGAACCCGATAGCCGCCATATGGGCGCAAACTGCGGCAATTGCAAGGCAATTTTTT
>JAYTIG010000644.1:0-2836 GCA_043731995.1 Hyphomicrobiales bacterium | reverse complement strand
GCAAGGTTTTCGGCAAGGGCATCGAAGTTGCCGAAATGCCGAACCTCATTGAGGTTCAGCGCGAATCCTACGACCAGTTCCTCCAAATGAAAGAGCCGGCCGGTGGCCGTCTTACCGAGGGTCTGCAATCGGTGTTCAAGTCGGTGTTCCCGATTTCCGATTTCTCTGGCCAGGCCGTTCTTGAATTCGTGCGCTATGAGTTCGAACAACCGAAATTTGACGTTGATGAATGCCAGCAACGCGGCATGACCTTTGCGGCACCCTTGAAGGTGACGCTGCGCCTCATCGTGTTTGAAATCGATCCGGACACCCAGGCCAAGTCGGTCAAGGACATCAAGGAACAAGACGTTTATATGGGCGACATTCCGCTCATGACCAAGAACGGCACCTTTGTGGTGAACGGCACGGAGCGCGTGATCGTATCCCAGATGCATCGTTCGCCCGGCGTGTTCTTCGACAATGACAAGGGCAAGAGCCACTCTTCGGGCAAGATCCTGTTCGCGGCCCGCGTAATCCCATATCGCGGCTCTTGGCTCGACTTTGAATTTGACGCCAAGGATCTCATTTTCGCGCGTATCGATCGCCGCCGCAAACTGCCGGTGACCACGCTGTTCTATGCCCTGGGCATGAACTCCGAGGAAATCCTGCATTATTTCTACAAGTCGGTGCCTTATACGCAAACCAAGGAAGGCTGGCGCATGCCTTACGTGGCCGACCGTTTCAAGGGCATCAAGCCCACGGTTGACCTGATCGACGCCAAGACTGGCCAAGTGGTTGTTGAAGCCGGCAAGAAGATTTCACCGCGCATGGCCCGCAAGATCGCCGAAGATGGCACCAAGGAATTGCTGGTGCGCGATGAAGACTTGCATGGCCAGTATATCGCCGACGAACTGGTCAACGAAAAGAACGGTGAAATCTTTGCTGAAGCTGGCGAGGAAATCACTGAGAAGCTTCTCAAGAGCCTGAAGGAAGATGGCTTCAAGACGCTGAATCTTCTCGACATCGACCACATGAACACCGGCGCCTACGTCCGCAACACGCTGAAGGCCGACAAGGTTGAAAGCTATGAGCAGGCGCTGGTTGAAATTTACCGCGTCATGCGCCCGGGCGAGCCGCCAACGCGCGAAGGCGCCGAGGCGCTGTTCAAGGGCCTGTTCTTTGATCAAGAGCGTTACGATCTCTCGGCCGTAGGCCGTGTGAAGATGAACATGCGCCTTGAACTCAACGTGCCTGACTCAATGCGCGTTCTGCGCAAGGAAGATGTGCTGCTCGTTGTGAAAACGCTGCATGATCTGCGTGATTCAAAGGGTGAAGTGGACGACATCGACAACCTCGGCAACCGCCGTGTGCGCTCGGTTGGTGAATTGATGGAAAATCAATATCGCCTCGGCCTTGTTCGCATGGAACGCGCGATCAAGGAGCGTCTGTCGTCGGTGGATGTTGATACGGTCATGCCGCATGACCTGATCAACGCCAAGCCTGCTGCTGCTGCGGTGCGTGAGTTCTTCGGTTCTTCGCAGCTGTCGCAATTCATGGATCAGACCAACCCGCTGTCTGAAATCACCCACAAGCGCCGACTCTCGGCCCTTGGCCCGGGTGGTTTGACGCGCGAGCGCGCCGGCTTTGAAGTGCGCGACGTTCACCCGACGCATTATGGCCGCATCTGCCCGATTGAAACGCCAGAAGGCCCGAACATCGGCCTGATCAACTCGCTGGCCACCTATGCCCGCGTGAACAAATATGGCTTCATTGAAACACCTTATCGCAAGGTGGTGCATGGCAAGGTGACCAACGATGTGAAATATCTCTCGGCCATCGAAGAGGCCAAATATCACATCGCCCAAGCCAACGTGCCGCTGACCAAGGACGGCCACTTTGCCGATGAGCAAGTGATTGTGCGCCATCAGGGTGACGTGTTCCAGATCACGCCTGACAAGGTGGATTATGCTGACGTTTCACCCAAGCAGATCGTTTCGGTAGCCGCAGCCTTGATTCCCTTCCTTGAAAACGACGACGCCAACCGCGCACTCATGGGCTCCAACATGCAGCGCCAGGCCGTTCCGCTGGTGCGCTCTTCTGCACCTTTCGTGGGCACAGGCATGGAAAGTATTGTGGCCCGTGACTCTGGTGCTGCCATTACCGCCCGCCGTTCTGGCGTGGTTGATCAGGTGGACGCCAAGCGCATCGTGATCCGCGCTACGGAAGAAACCGATCCGTCCAAGCCCGGCGTTGACATCTACACACTGGCGAAGTTCCAGCGTTCCAACCAATCCACCTGCATCAACCAGCGTCCGCTGGTGCGTGCCGGTGAAGTGGTGAAGGCTGGCGAAATCATTGCAGACGGCCCATCGACGGAACTTGGCGATCTGGCCCTCGGCCAGAACTGCCTCGTCGCCTTCATGCCTTGGAATGGCTACAACTTCGAAGATTCAATTCTCCTCTCTGAGCGCATCGTGAAGGATGACGTGTTCACCTCAATCCACATCGAAGAATTCGATGTGATGGCGCGTGACACGAAACTGGGGCCTGAAGAAATCACCCGCGACATTCCAAACGTCGGTGAAGAGTCTCTCAAGAACCTCGACGAAGCTGGCATTGTTTACATCGGCGCTGAAGTGAAGCCCGGTGACATTCTCTGCGGCAAGATCACGCCGAAGGGCGAAAGCCCGATGACGCCGGAAGAAAAACTGCTGCGCGCCATCTTCGGCGAAAAGGCCTCTGACGTGCGCGACACATCTCTGCGCCTGCCGCCGGGTGTTTCGGGCACTGTCGTTGAAGTGCGTGTGTTCAACCGCCACGGCGTGGACAAGGACGAACGCGCCCTTGCAATTGAACG
>JAYTIG010000643.1:0-2841 GCA_043731995.1 Hyphomicrobiales bacterium | reverse complement strand
ATTATCTGGCGCAATCCGGCTGGAAGTCTGACCGCCCCTGGGGCTGGGAAGCCAAGCTGCCCGATGGCTTTGACCGCGCGCTCATTGGCCGTGGCCATTGGAAGACGGTTTCAGAATGGGAGCACATGGGCATCAAGCCTGCGATTGGCGATCATTTCTCAGCTCCCAATGCCAAGGCCTTTGTGATGATCCCGCAGGGCATTGATGGCCCGGTGTTTCTCATCACCCAAAACTTCCTTGCTCTTTTGGCTTATAATTATAGCCATGGCTATGCGCTGGCCGTGGCCATGTTGGGTGACCGCATTGGCGGCGGGCCCAAGGTGCAGGCCGCTTGGCCGCCGCAGAACACTGACCTGACATTCAAGGAGCGCGTTGAGATGCAAGAGCGCCTCACCCATCAAGGCTTTGACACCAGTGGGGCCGATGGGCGCTTCGGCGCCAAAACCTATGAAGCGGTGTTGGGCTTCCAGAAAAAAATGGGCCTGCCGCTGGATGGGTTTCCTTCGCGCAAGGTGCTTGAGCGGCTGCGCGCGGGCGGCTAGGCTTTCGGCATGTTGAATATCCGTGCGGCAATGTTGGCAGGTTTGGCTTTGGTGCTTGGCCTTGCCCTGTTCCTGCCCGTACTGGCGCAAGACCAAGGGCCAGTGATAGGCTCAGATGCAACTGTTGCCCAAGAAGACCAGCAGCAAAGTGATGGCACACGTCGCGTGCTGATTGTGGGTGACCAATTGGCGGGTGGCATGGGAGCTGGCCTCACCCGCATGACCGAGAATGATGACACGCTTGAAGTGGTCAACCGCTTCAACGAAACCTCTGGCCTGACGCGGCCTGAAATTTACGATTGGGCCGCGGCCATTCCCAAAATGGCGGAAGGCAAGGATTTCACCACGGCCATTGTTCTCATCGGGCTCAATGACAGGCGCGACATACATGATGGCGACAAGGTGCTGGCCTTCAATTCGCCGGATTGGGTGGCACTCTACAAGCAGCGCATTGATGCGGTGATCGATGCGCTGCAGGCCCAGCACATGCAAGTGTTCTGGATGAGTGAACCGGTAATGGGTGATGCGGCATTGGATGCTGATATGCAGGCGCTGACTTCCTATGTGAAAGAGCGTGTTGCGGCCAAGGGCGCCACCTTCGTTGACATCCGCACACCCTTCCTGGGGCCAGACGGGAAATATGCCGATCGCGGGCCTGATGACACAGGTGCAGACCGGCGGTTGCGTGAAAGCGATGGGGTGACGTTCTTCAAAGTTGGCAACAACCGGCTTGGCCAGATCGCACTGGCCGCACTTAACGCGGCGCCACTTGGACCTATGGCCGCGCCTGCGCCAGATGCAGCAACTTTGCCGGACGCGGCGATTGGTGCGCCCATTGCTGTTGCACCAGATGCCGATCAAAACCCCATCATCGGGCAGCAGGGCATGGATGATACGGTGGTTGCCAATGCCACTGTCGGCCTTTCCGCAGCCGTTGCTGGTGACAAGGCGGCCAGGCAAGCTGCGTCTGACAGCATCATCGGCATCGCCGCCGCAAAAGGCAGCAATGCCGAAGCGCTGTTTTCAACCGGGCTGGCGGGTGTGGCACCTGCGGGGCGCTTTGATGATTTCAGTGCGGTAGTTACCACCTCACCCTGAGGTGCCCTGCGGAGCAGGGCCTCGAAGGGTGGGTCACGCGCGCGGAATGGTGGCGCATGCTTCGAGGCTTCGCTTCGCGAACCACCTCAGCATGAGGTAGGGAATTATTCCATAAACCAGCCATGGCTGACGACGAGGGATTGGCCTGTCAGCGCGTTCGTCGGGAAGGCCGCAAAAAGATAGGCGATTTCGGCCACGTCTTCGACCGTGGTGAATTCACCATCCACCGTTCCGCCCAGCATGATTTTCTTCACGACATCTTCTTCAGAGATGCCGAGGGTCTTGGCTTGCTCGGGGATTTGCTTTTCAACCAGCGGGGTCTTCACAAAACCGGGGCAAATGACGTTTGAGCGCACGCCGTGGGCTGCACCTTCCTTGGCAATCACCTTGTTCAAACCGATGAGGCCGTGCTTGGCGGTGACATAGGCCGACTTCAAAGGCGAGGCTTCCTTGGAATGAACCGACCCCATGAAAATGATTGAGCCAGAGCCCTTGGCATACATATGCGGCAGCACAGCCTTGGAGGTGAGGAACGCACCATCCAGGTGAATGGCCAGCATCTTTTTCCAATCGGCGAAGGGATATTCCTCCAGCTTGTGGACAATCTGGATGCCGGCGTTGGAGACGAGCACATCAACACCACCCCAGGCAGCGACAACGGCGGCTACGCCAGCGTTGACTTGATCTTCGCTGGTCACATCCATGGCCACGGCCATGGCGGAACCGGGTGTCTTGTCATCGATCAATTTGGCGGTTGCAGTGGCGGCATCGAGATTCAAATCGGCGATGACGACTTTCGCACCTTCAGACGCATAGCGTTCAGCGATAGCCTGGCCGATGCCGGAAGCCGAGCCCGTCACGATGCAAACCTTGTCTTTCATAATCATGTCTTCAATCCTTCAAGTAATCGTGAACAACTTCGCCAAGCCCCAAAGTGAGGTCGGCGAGAATATGAGTGGCGGAAAGCACTTCGCGCACGGGCAATTCGGCCACGGGTGCCAGCGCGTGATCGAACAGCTCAAGGCCTGCAGGTCCGCCCCACGCGCCCTTCACATTGATATCTGTTAGATAATAACGCACCAGTTCGCAAATGCGGGGTGTGCAATCGACGTGAGGGATGATCTTGAGCAGGAAACTTGGCGTTTCCATGCTGGCCTTCACCTTGGCCGCGTCGAGAGTCTGATGCTTGTAGCCCATAGTG
>JAYTIG010000642.1:0-2841 GCA_043731995.1 Hyphomicrobiales bacterium | reverse complement strand
GCTTTGGGGATATTTCACCGCCCAGTTGAACCAGATCAGCCGCCGCAATATGCGGCAGGCTCCAAGCCAGGGCCTCAAAGTCATTCAGAAGTTTGAAGCGTTTGGCATGGGCGGCTTTTCGCAAGGATTCAGCTGAGAAAGTCCAGGCCCGGTTGGTGAGGGTTATGGTTTCCCGGTCAACCGGGGCGGCCACGTCCATTGCCGCTGCGGCCAGCTCGGTAATGCCGCGTTTGCCGAGATAGGCGCTGATCGCCGCCTCAAGGCCTACGAAATTGTCATTCTTCAGCACTTCAACATCGCGCACCGCCATGTTGCCCAATTCCAGCACGCCAAAGCGCGAATTGGTGCCGCCAATATCACCCACAAGTGCCAAGTTTGTCATGGATAACTTAGTGCCACAGGTCAGCACGCAGGGCAACACTGGACGAAGCGAAAGCCCTTCGCTAAGCCCTGCCCAACCATGACTGATATCCAGACTGAAGCACAACGGCGGCGCACCTTCGCCATCATCTCCCACCCGGACGCGGGCAAAACCACACTCACCGAAAAGCTCTTGCTGTTCGGTGGTGCCATCCAGCTTGCGGGCCAGGTGCGCGCCAAGGGCGACAGGCGGCGCACGCGTTCCGACTGGATGGCAATTGAGCGGGCGCGTGGCATTTCAGTCGTCACCTCGGTGATGACTTTCGAATATAACAATGTGGTCTTCAATCTGCTGGATACACCGGGCCACGAAGACTTCTCGGAAGATACCTATCGCACGCTGACAGCGGTGGATGCGGCTGTCATGGTGATTGATGGCGCCAAAGGCATTGAAGACCGCACCCGCAAGCTGTTTGAAATCTGCAGGCTTCGCGACATTCCGATTGTGACTTTCATCAACAAGTTTGACCGTGAAGCCCAAGAGCCCCTGGCCCTGCTCGATGAAATTGAGAAAGGCCTGGCGCTGACCGTTGTGCCCATGGTGTGGCCCATCGGCATCGGCAAGACATTCGCCGGTACCTATGACTTCATGCACACGCGCATTCGCCGCATTGATGAGGATCCTGCCGGCGTTGCCGTTTCCGGCCCGCAAGACCCGTTGATTGACGCGCTGCTGCCTGCTGCCGCCGCAGCTCATTTCCGCGAAGAGATCGAGTTGCAGGCCATGGCGGGCCACGAATTCAACGCCCAGGCCTTTCTCGAAGGCCATCTCTCCCCGGTTTATTTCGGCTCAGCCTTGAAAAACTTCGGCGTACGCGATTTGCTCGACGCGCTCATTGCCTATGCCCCGCCGCCGCGCGACCAGAAGGCGAGACAGCGCGTGGTGAAGGCCACCGAACCGAAGCTCACCGGCGTGGTGTTCAAGATCCAGGCCAATATGGACCCCAACCACCGCGACCGCATCGCCTTCATGCGCGTGTGTTCCGGCAAGCTGACGCGCGGCATGAAAGTGAAAATCGTGCGCACAGAAAAGCAGATCGCCTTGAATGCGCCGCAGTTTTTCTTTGCGCAGGACCGTTCACTGGCTGAGGAGGCCTTCGCAGGCGATGTGGTGGGCATTCCCAACCATGGCGTCTTGCGCATTGGTGATACGCTGACCGAAGGTGAAGACCTGGTGTTCACGGGTGTGCCAAGTTTCGCGCCAGAAATTTTAAGGCGGGTGAAACTGGGCGATCCGATGAAGGCCAAAAAACTGAAATCGGCGCTGGAAGAATTGGCGGAAGAAGGTGTGGTGCAACTGTTCACGCCCCTCGATGGCTCCGGTGCCATTGTCGGCGTGGTGGGGGCCTTGCAGCTTGACGTGCTGGCTGACCGGCTGGAACATGAATATGGTGTGCCCGCTTCATTCGAAACCACGCGCTTTGAAATCCTGCGCTGGATTTCAGCACCTGATGACAAGACGCTCGATACATTTGTTGATGCCAACAAATCATCCGTTGCGCATGATCTTGACGGCGCACCCGTGTTCATGGCTTCCTCGGGTTTCAACTTGAACTATGCGTTGGAACGTGCGCCCGGCCTTACGGCCCAGACCATCAAAGAAATCCATGCATGACAACCGGTGACCTGCCTTATGATTTTGACGCCCTGCATTTTACCGCCTTGGGTCTGATCTTTCTGATGTGGTGGCTTTACACCCCGGTGTTGACACTGCTGGGACGCGGCACATTGAATGAACAGCTGCATGTGGTGCGCCTCAAGTGGCTGCTGATGTTGATCCGTTCACGACGCGAAAACCGCGTGTTCGATGCCATCATGCTCGGCCAGATTTCCAGTGCCATGAGCTATTTCGGCTCTGCCACGCTGATCGTGCTTGCCGGGTTTGTGGGCACGCTGGCTTCGATCAACCATGTGCATGCCTCGCTCACACAGATGGCATTCTTTCCACCCATCAGTCTTGGGTTGTTTGCGGTCTATTTTGGCGGGCTGACTTTGATCATGGCGATTTGTTTTTTCGCCTTCACATCGGGCTTGCGGAAAATGGCTTATACCTTGGCGCTGATCGGAGGGCTGGACGAAGCCCCCGCCAACATGCCGCAAGCCGAAGTGATGGTGGCCCAAACGGCTATCGTGCTCACTGAAGCCGTGAAGGGCATGAACAACGGCATCCGCGGCTATTATTTTGCCATTGCGGGATTGTTCCTGTTTTTCGGGCCAGCGGTTTCGATTACAGCCACACTGGCCCTGAGCTTCTTGCTCTACTACCGCCAAGGGCTTTCCCGCGAGGCCTTGGCGATTGAGCGCTATGTGAAAGCCATGCGTGAGATTGAGAAGTAGGCGACGTGGGTTTGCAATCAAACGGTCTCTCGCCCCAGTCACCGTCATCCCGGCGAAGGCCGGGATCCAGCTTCATCTGGGCTC
>JAYTIG010000641.1:0-2843 GCA_043731995.1 Hyphomicrobiales bacterium | reverse complement strand
GGGCTGATATTGACGATGTCGCCAGTTTCGAAAAGGCGATTTCGCCCAAAACCAAAGCCATCTTTGTTGAATCCATTGCCAACCCCGGCGGGCGCATTACTGATCTGGAGGCGATTGCCAAAGTGGCGCAGAAGGCGGGCATCCCGCTCATTGTTGATAACACACTGGCCACGCCCTATCTCTGCCAACCCTTCAAGCATGGTGCCAATATTGTGGTGCATTCACTCACCAAATTCATGGGCGGGCATGGCAATTCCATGGGTGGCGTGATTGTGGACGGTGGCAATTTTGATTGGTCAAAGAGCGGGAAATATCCGCTGCTGTCCGAGCCGAATGAAAGCTATCACGGCATTGAATTGCACAAGGCCTTTGGTGGAATCGCCTTTGCAATTGCTTGCCGCGTGCTGGGCTTGCGCGATCTTGGGCCCGCAATTGCCCCGCTCAATGCCTTCCTCATTCTCACCGGCATGGAAACGCTTGGCCTGCGCATGCAAAGGCACTGCGACAATGCGCAGAAAGTGGCCGAATGGTTATCCAAAGACAAGCGCGTGGCCTGGGTGAATTATGCGGGCCTGCCAGGCGACAAACACAATGCCTTGCAAAAGAAATATGCTCCGAAAGGTGCAGGTGCTGTGTTCACCTTCGGCCTCAAGGGTGGATATGACGCCGGTGTCAAAACAGTGCAGGGTGTGAAGCTGTTTTCGCATCTCGCCAATATTGGCGACACACGCTCACTGATCATTCACCCCGCCTCTACCACGCATAGCCAATTGGCGCCGGATCAGTTGGTGAAGGCTGGTGCGGGGCCAGATGTGGTGAGGCTTTCCGTCGGCATTGAAGATGCCGCCGACATCATTGCTGATCTTGATCAGGCGATGGGATAGATTGAAGTCTGGCGGCTGAGGTTCCAAACAGCGGCCGCCAGAACCACCAAGGCACCGGCCTGATGCAACAAGGCAAGTGCCAGCGGCACATGAAGCAGAAGTGTGCTAATGCCCAGCAGTACTTGCAGCAACACCAAGGCCAGCAACAGATATGCTGACGTTTGACGCCTGATCGTCGCCTGCACAGTCACGAGCGCAAAGATCAGATAGGCCAGCATGCGGTGATCAAACTGCACCGTGAGGGCATTCTCAAACAAATTCGTCCACAAGGGTTGAGCAGTTAAAAGGCCTGAAGGCACCATCGTGCCATCCATCAATGGCCAGGTGCTATAGCCCTGGCCCGCATCAAGCCCTGCCACAAATCCTCCCGCAGCGATCTGCACCAACACAAGTGCTGAAATGCCCAGTGCCAGAATTTGCGTGCCAGAGCCCATCCAGCGATGGCGCTGGTTCAGGCTGAAATAGACCCAGAAAGTGAACGCGAAGATCAGTGCAGCCAGTGTGAGATGGGCAGCAAGGCGATATTGGCTCACACTCACTCTGTCCACCAACCCGGAAGCCACCATGTACCAACCCAATGCTCCTTGAAGGCCACCCAGAACGAAGAGGCCAAAGAGCCGAGGCCAAAGCCTGCGCGGCAACATGCGGCTTGCGGTGAAAATCGCGAAGGGAACGAAGAACACAATGCCGATGCTGCGGCCCAACACCCTGTGTGCCCATTCCCACCAGAAGATGAATTGGAAATCGGAAAGCGGCATACCGCTGTTTTGCAGGCGGTATTGCGATGACAGTTTATATTTCTCAAAAGCCATTTGCCAATCAGCGTTCGACAATGGCGGAATAGCACCCATAATCGGGTTCCACTCCGTGATCGAAAGGCCTGAACCTGTCAGGCGCGTGGCCCCGCCCACAACCACCATGGCAAAAATCATGGCCGCGATGGCCAGCAGCCAGTGACCAATCCAGGGCGATAGGGGTTGACGATAGGTCGCATCAATTTTCATGATGGCTCATTTGCGCCACCGCCCTGCCCTGCGCAAGAGCCTCTTGGCCGCAGTGCCGAGGGCGGCTATGAACGGGCCATGCTTCCGCTTCGCACCCGAAAATTCATTGGCACGTTGCTCACCGTTGCTTTCATCGCCATTTATGCCCTGATCGTCATGGCCTTTGGCGGTGTGTTCATTTTGGGCAAGGGCGCTGTCGCGGAACTGCTCTTCTATGTGATAGCGGGCTTTGCGTGGCTTCCGGTGGAAATGGCGATCATCCGCTGGATGTCGAAGCCCGATCCCGGCGTGTGATCAGCCGACATTCACCTTGCTGAAGCGGTTGGCCAATGCTGTGGGCAGGCCTGAAATCATCGCATCGATATAGCGCAATTCCTGGAATCGGCCCGATACCATAATGCGCGGCAGTGCGTGCAGATGTGACGCATGGCCGGGGAAGACCACCCCTTTGCGGGTGGTCAATGATGCTTCATAGCCCGCCTGCTGCGCCAATTTGAAATCCCGTGGCGTCGCGTTCGGCTCATCGCCATAGGGATAGGCATTGAAGCGCGTGTTCTCACCCAACTCGCGCGTGATGATGGCCCGTGATTGCGAAAGCTCGAAGGCAGCATCTGCAGCAGACATCTTTCCAACTGCGTGATGGTTCATGCTGTGGGCAGCGAGTGTGCAGAGCGGATCTTTGTTGATCTCGCGCAACTCATTCCAATCCATCGCCACACTGCGGCAATAACCATCAACGTCTATCCCGCGCGCGTTTGCAAGCGCAAGGATCACGCGGCGTTGCTCATGCTGTTCCAACTCCTCCACCTTCGGAAACAGGATGGCCCAAGCCTTGCTTTTTTCAGAATCACTACCGGTGGGTAGATCAAATGCTTCGTTGCCAATCGTGGCTTCAAATCGAGGCCCCGCATTGATGAGCAATTCCAGTATGCGCCACCATATTTCACAGGTGCCA
>JAYTIG010000640.1:0-7509 GCA_043731995.1 Hyphomicrobiales bacterium | reverse complement strand
AACATCCCGGCTAGGCCATAGACAATCAGTTCAACACGCCGGACATGGATGCCGGCGAGTAGTGCGGCTTCCCGGTTGCCGCCCACCGCGAAAATGTTGCGGCCAAAGCGCGTTTGCGTTAACATCCAGATCAGTAATGCGCCGATGGCGACATAGACTATGACGGGAAATGGGATACTGAAAATTTCACCCTTGCCAAAGATGGTGAAGGTTTCGCCTAACGGGTTGATGGGATAGCCCTTAGTCAGGACCATGGTCATTCCGGCGAAGATTTCCCAAGTGGCCAAGGTAACAATGAAGGGATTGAGCCTGAGGCCTGCGATGAGCCCGCCATTGATCAGGCCGAGGCACATCCCGAACAGCATTGTGAGCGGTATCACCAGGTATGGATGAACACCCGCAGATGTCAGCATCAATGCACCGATAATTCCAGAAAGGCCAGCGCCAGCGCCAACGGAAAGATCAATTCCGCCGATTAACAATACCAGGGTCTCGCCTAAAGCTACTAAACCGACAAAGGACACTTGCCGCGCCAGAACTTGGCCATTGAAGAGGGTGAGAAACCGGTCTGTGTAAAGCGACACCGCCACAACCAGCCCCAACAATGCGACCAAAACGCCACTGCCGTCCCACTGCCAAAACCGCTTGACCAAGCCACCGTCGCTTCGCTCCTTCAGGGCTTTTCCGCCTGCACTTTTTGTTGCAATTGTCATGAAACAGATCCTTTCCTAACTCATCGCCAATTGCATCAGCCTTTCGGGGCTGGCTTCGGCGGCATACACGATGCCTTTCAGTTCGCCCTCATGCATCACCATGATGCGGTCAGACACATCGATGACTTCTTCAATTTCGGAACTGATGAATATGATTGAGAGGCCATTTTCGGTAAACCGGCGCAGCTCGCGCTGAATTTCGAATTTTGCGTTCACGTCAATCCCACGCGTCGGCTCATCCATGATCAGGATTTTTGAATTCTTCATCAGCCAACGCGCGATGATCGCCTTCTGCTGGTTGCCCCCCGAAAGAGATGTGATCCTATCTTCTTGTCTGCCGATCTTAATTTTCAATCGCTCGACATAGTCTTGCACTTCCTTCTGCATTTCCGAAAAGTTCATGTAGAAAAGCTTGCGGAAGCGGTCGAGACTTGGCATCGCCACATTTTCGCCGATGGAAAGCAATGGAAATATGCCCTCCTGCTTACGTTCTTCAGGTAGATAGACTAGGCCGCGATTGATGGCGTCTGCGGGAGAATTGATGTTCCGTTCTTCGCCGTAGAGCCTGACCTTGCCAGCGGTCTTTGGCGTCAGCCCAAAAATACACTTGGCCACTTCCGTTCGGCCGGCTCCAACTAGGCCTGAAACGCCAAGAATCTCGCCCTTGTGAAGATTGAAGCTGATATCTTGAAACTCGCCCGTCCGGCTGAGACCTTCGACCTCAAGCACGACTTCGGCCTTATCAAAGTTAGGCCGGATAACTTTCTCTGTGCGGCTGACATCGCGCCCTACCATATGGTTCACCATGGCCTGTTTCGTTGTATTCTTGGCGTCCAATTCAGTGATGAATGCGCCGTCACGCAATACAGATATGCGGTCAGAAAGTTCAAGAATCTCGTCAAGGCGGTGTGAAATATAGAAGATGGAGCCACCCGCCGCGCGGAAAGCTTTGATATAGGAATAGAGTTTTTCAGTCTCGCGATAGGTGAGGGCCGCTGTCGGCTCATCAAAAATCAAGATTCGGGCCTTGGTTGCGGCCGCGCGCGCAATTTGCACCAGCTGCTGCTGGGCCTTGGATAGTTTGTACACCTGAGTTTCTGGATTAATTGTGTCGTCCACTGCATGCAGGTGCTCGATGGCTTCTAATTTGGTCTGTTTCCAATCGATGCGTGGGCCCTTTGCGCGCTGAGCGCCCAACAAAATATTTTCGTAAACGGTGAGTTGCGGGACAAGGCTCACTTCTTGCGGTGCAATACCCACACCGGCGGCTTGGGCATCAATCGGAGAGGCGAAGCTCACAGGCTCCCCATCGCGTGCGAGTGAGCCTGAAGTAGGCTGCAGCTTGCCACAAAAAATATTCATCAGTGTGCTCTTGCCAGCTCCGTTTTCGCCGATGATGGCGTGCACTTCGCTCGGCTTGATGCCGAGGGAAACACTCTTCAACGCTTGGACAATGCCGAAAGAGCGAGATATGTCACGGGCTTCAAATGCAAACTGGCTCATGGCCATTCCCTCCGGAAGGCGTGCGCAAGACATATTCCTGCGCACGCCAAGTATGGTCAACCAATATTACTTGCAGTCATCTTTGGTCACGAAACGCGAGCCGGTGTTGTGGAACATCGGAATGGTATGGTTTTGGTTGGCAGCCACCAGATACTTGATGGCCCAATAACCCATGTCCCATTGACGCTGGGCCTTGAGTGCGTTGATGGTGCCCTTGCAGACAAAGTCAACGGCTTCGGGTAGGTCGTCCATGCCAACGATCGCAATCTTGCCAGACTTGCCGGCATTGGCAACAGCGCGGGCAGCGCCAATCGGGTTGGAAGCGTCAGCACCGAAGATGCCGGCGAGGTCAGGGTTGGCCGATAGGGCTTGTTCAGTCAGGGTCACAGCGTTTTCGAGCACATCATTGTCTGGCTGTTCAAAAACAACCTTGATGTCCGGGTACTTCTCCAGAACTTTCTTGAAGCCGGTGATGCGTTGCACATGATCAGGAGCAGTCAAGCTGCCAGAGAGAATGGCGATCTTGCCTTTTCCATTCAGTGTCTTGGCCAGGTAATCTGCGAGGTCAGCGCCGTCTTGTTCCGAGCTCTTCGGGCCAATGAAGGGGAAGGCGTCATCACAGAAAGAGTTGAAAGTGACTGTTGGGATACCGGCCTTTACTGATTCCTTCAACAGCTCCACGTTGGTGGCCTTGTCGAGGCAGGCAACAGCCAAACCGTCGGGATGGCGGCCGATATTGGCTTCTATGCGGGCATTCTGGTCGGCAACTTCGGCCTTGGGCGGCTGATCCCAGATCATGTTGATCTTGATGCCGTCCTTGGCGAACTCGTCGACAGCAAACTTGCCTCCAGCCTGCACGACATCATACCAAGGGTGGATCACTTTGGGAACGAACACAAAGGTCAGTTCCTTCTTGGCCGGGTGAATCAGGGCTTCCTGTCCCGCGCCAAGCGCGAGAGTTGTGGTGAGGGCGAGGGCAGTGCTGGCCAGCGCGCCGATGGTCTTGGATTTCATTTGCTTTCCTTCCATGTTCCGGTTGTTTGAAAACCGCCGGAGAAGGGCCTTGGCCCGTCTTCACGCGATCTTGCCAGGCTGTCCTGCAAGACAGCCTTGACCTCGCCGGGCGGCAGAAATGCCGTCCGGTTGTTCCTTGCGCTCCAGCCTTGCTGGATATTTGAAACCTCAGGCCCGCGTTGGCGTGTTCTTCATGAAGTTCCAGGTGTGTTCAAAAGACTCAACCCCGGCTTGGGAGCCCAGGCCCGTGGCGTTGAGGGCCGAAGTGGCCTGTGCAAAACGCACTGCCGTTTCGGGATCCATGTTGTGGCAAAGCGCCACCGCGAAGCCGGCGTCGAAGGCATCGCCGCAGCCGCAAGTGCACTTCACCTTGATGTCAAAGGCAGGAATGCGGAAGCGCGTGCCGTCTGTGTGGCTGAAGTAAGCACCATCGCCGCCCAGCGTAAATACGCAGGCCACCACGCCCTTATCATGGAAGAACTTGGTGCAATCCACCATGTCCTCGATGCCTGAAAGGGCACGGGCTTCCTCGATGGAAGGCATGAAATAGTCTGTATACGGAAGAACCGCAGCAACATCCGGCATGTCGTCGGCAGAGCCGGCGAAGATGTCAACGGTAGTGATGCAGCCATGTTCCCTTGCATAGCGGGCAAGGTTGCGGTTGGCCTCGCCATCCATGGCATCCATGAGGCCAACGCCGCCGAGATGAAACACCTTCGCGTCTGTCACCTTGGCATAGTCCTTAGGGTCCACCACGAAGTTGCCGGTGGCGCCCTTCATGTGCAGGGCAGGGCGCGAGCCATCGGCCCTTGTGGTGACGATGGAAGAGGATGTCTTCCATCCTGGCTTGCGCTGCATTCCGCTGCAATCCACATCGAAGTACTTAAGGCGCTGCAAGACCCAATCGCCCATGAGGTCTTCACCCAGGCCGCCAACAGCCAGAGTCTTCAGTCCCATCTTTGCGGCGGCAATGGCGGCAACGCCCGCGGCGCCAGACACAGCCATGGTCAATTCATCGATGAAATAACACCCGCCACCCGGAGGAACCGCCGTGAACGGCCAGCCCAAGCAGTCAAAGGTGTAGAAGCCCATTGATGTATAGTCGTGAGTTTTGCTGGTCATGGCGCGCTTCATTTGCGAACATTTGACAAATCTATAATACGTATGTTCAAACTTGTCTAGCCATTTTTTGCAGATAGTTTCAGTTTTTTCGAAATGTGAATGTAGATTAATGGCTAAAATTCCTAACAAGCGTATGAAAAACAGCAGCAATGACTTATTTTTGGTTTATTTGTGTTTCAGTAGATATTGCGCTGCGGTGACTTTTTTGAGTTTCGGCATGTGAACATCTTGACAATTGCTAAATAAAATGTTCAAACTCAGTCTGAACAAAGCTTATACTGAATACAGGAAGGTTCGCCGTGAAAGCTGGAGTTCTGAAAGACGTCAATGAAGTCAGCTACATGACGGTTGCTGAGCCGCTGCTCCAGCCCGGTGATCTGCTTCTTAAGGTCAAAGCCGCCACTGTCTGCGGCACGGATATCCGAATCTTTCGGGGCAAGAAGACCAGTGGCATCCGCTATCCCTCGGTGTTGGGCCATGAGTTTGCCGGCGTGGTGGCCGACAATGGTGGCCACAGTCAATATAAGGTGGGCAATGCGGTATGCGTGTGCCCACAGTTCGCGTGCGGTCATTGTGACTATTGCATCCGTGGCGCTGAAAACCTGTGCAGCAATCTCACCTCCATGGGCTATGAAATTGACGGCGCCTTCGCCGAATATGTGCGCATCCCCGCCTCGGGCGTTGCCTCGGGCAATGTCTTCAAGATGCCGGAAGGGCTGAGTTTCGAGCAAGCTGCACTGGCAGAACCTTTGTCTTGTGTCATGAACGGCCAGGAACGCGTGGGCGTCAATATGGGCGATGTGGTCGCCGTACTTGGCGCCGGGCCAATCGGCATCCTGCATGTCAAGCTGGCACGCCACGCTGGTGCACGTACCATTCTGGTCAGCGAACCCAATTCTTTGCGTCGTGAGGCCGCTATGAAAGCAGGGGCTGATGTTGTGGTTGATCCCACTGCGGAAGACCTCCTGTCTCGTGTACGCGGCGTGTCTGATGGCATTGGGGCCGATGTGGCCATCTGTGCTATTGGCGTGCCCGCACTGGCCAACGACGCGATCCGGCTAGTGCGCCATCGCGGCCGTGTCAGCCTCTTTGCCGGCTTCAACAAGGGAACGCTGGCCGAGATTGATGTCAATGCTATCCACTACAACGAGCTGATCGTCACCGGCTCATTCGGACTTACCCGCCTTCAATTTGAGCGTTCTCTCAAGTTGATCGCCAGCGGCCATCTTGAAGTTGAATCCCTGCTCACGCACCGTTTTGGCCTGGAGGATATTGTGTCGGCTCTCACAACGGCAGAACAAGGCTCTGCCATCAAAGTTGCGATCATTGGTCATTAGTGATGGCGAAGGCGGCACCAGCAAAAAACAAGGTCAGCAGGGCTCACTATCCAGTGCTCATTATTGGCGCTGGCATCAACGGTGCTGGACTGTTCCGTGATTTGTGCCTCCAGAGTGTTGATTGCCTGCTGATTGACCGCGGCGATATCTGCGAAGGCGCAAGCGCCGCACCCTCGCGCCTTATTCATGGTGGCATCAAATATCTGGAAACAGGTGAATTCCGCCTGGTGCGGGAATCTGCTATCGAGCGTAACCGGCTGCTGCGCAACGCCCCACATTTTGTTAAGCCGCTCGAGACTGTTGTCCCAGTTAAGTCTTGGCTTGGTGGCATCGTGCCATCAGCGCTTCGTTTCCTCGGCATTGACGCCAAGCTTTCCGATCGTGGTGTTGTCATCACAGAAATTGGCTTGCGGATCTATGACGCCTTCAGCCGCAAGGTGCAAGCCGTGCCGGATCACCGATTTTTCGGACCAAAGCGCCTGCGTGCCGAATATCCTTGCTTCGAGAAGAAGATCATTGCGGCAGGCCTGTATTATGAAGGACGCATCACCCATGCCGAAAGACTGGGGCTGGAATTGGTGATGGATGGCCTTGCCGCCAATCCCGGCAGTACATTACGCACGTATACCACTGCAGTAGCAGGCAAGAAGGCCGGTGAACTCATTCTCACCGACGGCATCACGCGGGAAATGGCGTCTGTGACAGCAGACATCATCGTCAATGCAGGCGGTGCATGGATTGACAAGGTGAACGCCGGGCTCGGCATCGCGTCGCAGCACATGGCTGGCTCTAAGGGATCGCATCTCATCATCAATCACCCGGCGCTGTATGCGGCACTCAAGGGTAGGATGATTTATTTCGGCACTGCCGATAGCCGTGTCAATCTCGTTTATCCGTTCTTCGGCAATGTATTGGTCGGGTCCACCGACATTCCGGTGAAAGACCCTGATGAGGCTAACTGTTCGCCGGAAGAAACACATTATCTGATCAGTGTGATCCGCGAGATTTTCCCTGATTTTCATGTTACGCCAGAACAGGTCCTTCTATCTTACTGTGGCGTTCGCCCGCTACCGCGCAGTGCAGGCAAGAACATTGGTGCTGTCAGCCGTGATCATGCGATCGCACGGGATAAGTTGCCGGGCACAGCCGTACCGGTTCTCTCATTGATCGGCGGCAAGTGGACCACGTTTCGTGCATTTGCCGCTCAAAGTGCTGATGCGGTGCTAGTCCATCTTGGCAAGGCCCGCCGTTGTTCCACAGAGAATCTCGCCATCGGTGGTGGGGCCACCTATCCTATGGACGAAACAGCACAGAGTGCCTACCTCGCCTTGCTGTCGTCCAAGTTTGGCCTTTCTCCACAGAGGGCGCGCGTTCTTTTCGACCGTTATGGCACCTCCGCCTCGACGGTCGCGGCTTCGCTGGCCAGCGGTGCTGATCGACCGTTGGTTGCTCTCCCTGGCTATACTACCAGCGAAGCCGACTTTATTTGCCGCAATGAACATGTCCGCCGCCTGTCAGACATCCTTCTGCGGCGCACCGCTATTGCGATGGAAGGCGGATTGAGTTCCGCATTGGTGAAAGAAGTGGCGCAGATCGCGGCCAGCGCGCTGGGTTGGAGCAAGACTCGCACCGCCAATGAAACCGCACTTGCAAAATCTGAATTGATAAAGCGCCAGGTCCGCGATGCGGCTCATGCCCGAGCATTATGAAACATAGATGTAGTTAGGAGACAGAACCGATGCCGATCAACATATCACCGACGGGTTTGGCCCGTGATCTGCAGACCCGCGCTGATACTGGCAAGCCGATCCGGATTGGGC
>JAYTIG010000639.1:0-2847 GCA_043731995.1 Hyphomicrobiales bacterium | reverse complement strand
GTCGTTGCTGATCTTTATGGGAGCAACACATTGGTGGCCAATGGTCACATTCCGCCCAGCCTTATTGCCGACAACCCCGAATGGTTGCGCCACTTGGTGGGGACGAAGCCACGTTCGGGGCATTTCCTCCATTTCGTCGCCTTCGACGTTGGGCGCGGGCCTCACGGCCAGTGGTGGGTGCTTGGTGATCGAACGCAAGCCCCATCGGGGGCAGGTTTTGCCCTGGAAAACCGCATCGCCACATCACGCATCTACTCGGATATTTTTGCGCGCTCAAACGTCAATCGGCTTGCAGGATTTTTCCGGGCCTTCAGAGACACGCTGCTGGACCTGCGGGCTGAAGACGAAAGCCGTGTTGGCATCCTCACGCCCGGTCCAATGAACGACACCTATTATGAGCACGCCTATATTGCGCGCTATCTCGGCCTGATGCTGCTCGAAGGCGAAGATTTGACAGTGCGAGATGGGCGACTGATGGTGCGAACGGTTGCTGGCCTGCGCCCAATCAGCGTTTTGTGGCGCAGGCTTGATGCAGCATGGGTCGATCCCCTTGAATTGGATGAGACCTCGCGCCTTGGCACGCCGGGGCTGTTGGGTGCCGTGCGCGATGGCACAGTCACCATGGTCAATGCGCTTGGTTCAGGCATTCTCGAAGCAAAGGCCTTTCTCGCTTTTCTGCCCAGAATCAGCGAGGCCTTGACGGGTAAATCCTTGGCGCTGCCCAATGTGGCAACTTGGTGGTGCGGGCAGGAAACCGAAAAAAATTATGTCAAGGCCAATGCCGCGCGCATGACCATCGGCAACGCTTTCGCAACCCGTCTTCTCTTTGACTTGGGCGACATGGTGACACCGAAAGATTCAGTTGCATCGCCGCTGTTGGACAATCTCGACGGTTTCATTGACCGTGGGGCAGGCCATCTGGTGGCCCAGGAAGTTGTTACGCTTTCCACAACGCCAGCGTTCAAGGGAGATGTGCTGGCACCTCACCCCATGAGTCTGCGGGTCTTTCTCGCGCGTACGGCGAGTGGATGGCAAGTGATGCCGGGTGGCTTTGCGCGCATCGGCCCTGCCGGAAACTCAACGGCGCTGGCCATGCAAAACGGCGGCTCGGCGGCTGACGTTTGGATTGTGAGCAAAAAGCCCGTTCGCACGGAGACCATGCTTGAACATCCATCAGCACCCTTTGTGCGCCAGCAGCCCGCAGTTCTTCCAAGTCGCGCTGCGGACAATCTGTTTTGGATGGGCCGCTATGTTGAACGTGCCGAAAATACAATTCGCATGCTGCGCGCGTTTCACCTGCGGTTTGTAGAAACCGGCACGGCTGATACTCCATTGTTGCGACAAATTGCATTGCATCTCAAATCAATCGGCATCGACCCGTCCAAGGGCATCCCCCTCGGAGTGGTTCAAACACTTTCTTCTGCGACCAGTGCAGCGGGCCATATTCGGGACCGGTTCTCGCTAGATGGTTGGCTGGCACTTGATGACCTGTCCAAGACGGTGAGCAAGATGTTGCTGACGGCTACTCCAGGAGACGATATGGCCCGCGCCATGGGCGTGCTTTTGCGCAAGATTTCCGGCTTTTCCGGGCTGGTACATGAAAACATGTATCGCACCATGGGTTGGCGTTTTCTGAGCATCGGCCGTTCGCTTGAACGGGCGAGTTCACTTACATCACTGCTGGCCGCTTTTACTGATGTGGATGCCGCTGATGGAAGCCTCGATCTTGCTGTAGAAGTGGCAGACAGCACGATGACACATCGCCAGCGTTATGCAGTTGCAACCAACCGCTCAACGATCATAGACCTTTTGGCGCTTGATCCTCTCAATCCGCGTTCAGTCATCTATCAGCTCAACCAGATTTCAGATCACATGGCCTACCTTCCGGGAGTGAGCGCGGATTCGCAGCTGTCGCCATTGCAAAGTGCAATTCTTCAAACCCGAACCAACCTTGCAGTCAAACTGCCAGAATCTGTCAACAAAGCAGCCTTGAAGAACCTTGGTTCAGAGATTGGGCAGCTGTCAAATCTGCTCACCGCTGGCTATCTGCGGTAAAGGCACTGCCCATGCTTTATGACATTTCGCTGCGTATTTCCTACGTCTACGATCATCCCGCAGACTCGAGCCGCCACATTGTGCGGCTCTCTCCCGCTGACCTTCCCGGCGAGCAGCGGCAAGTGGCAGGAACGCTCACCATTGACCCGAAACCGGCGGAACAACGCACACACGCAGACTTTTTTGGCAACCAAAGTGTTGAGCTTGCATATTTTGATGCCCACGAAAAAATAAAGATTTCAGTTCATTCGCGTGTTGAGCGATTTGAGTTGAATCAGAAGTTTGCGGCGGCACCAAGTCTTGACCAATTGAAGAATGATATCGCCGCTCACAAAAGCTTGGCCCCTTCGGCCCCGCATCATTTTGTCGGGCCAACATCGCGTGTACCAATTGAACCCGCAACAACGGAATATGCGCGGAAGCTTGTCGCGGAGCACTATTCAGTCTTGGAAATCATTGCCGCGATTGGTGAGTGCTTGCACCGCGAGTTTCGCTATGATCCAGAAGCAACGACTGTCGAAACTCCAATGCTGGAAGCCTTTCGCGGAGGTCGCGGCGTGTGTCAGGATTTTTCGCACATCATGATCGCCTGCCTGCGTGGCATTGGAATTCCGGCTGGCTACGTCAGTGGTTTTCTGCGCACCACGCCGCCGCCGGGGAAGAAGCGGCTTGAAGGCGCAGACGCTATGCATGCCTGGGTTCGCGCCTGGTGTGGCGAGCACGTCGGTTGGGTGGAGTACGATCCGACCAATGCCACTTTCGCAGGATCAGATCATATAGTGATCGCCCGCG
>JAYTIG010000638.1:0-2852 GCA_043731995.1 Hyphomicrobiales bacterium | reverse complement strand
CACTTTGCCGTCAGCGAGGCGTTTGTGATGATAACACATGCGTTCCCTGGGCCACACAATCAGATAGTGCATCACTGATGGCACCTGGAAATATTCCGCCAGCTTCTGGCTTTCGTCTTTTGATGCTGATGTGGGGGACACAATCTCGACCACGATCAGCGGTTTGTCTAAAATCATGCTGTCGTCGGCAACGGTTTTGCCACATTGCACTGACACATCCGGCTCACGTGCCGTATTCGGTGAAATCTTGATGGACATGCCATCTTGGAAAACTTCACAATTAGTACCCTTTTTGTCGATTGCAGCCGCCAACGCACGGAAGACACGGCCTTTCAGGCGGACATGGATGGCGGTTTCAGCCGCCATTTTCACAACATGGCCCTCGACCAACTCATAATGCCCTGGCGCACCGCGATAGGCTTCCAGATATTGCTCAACTGTCAGATTTGATTTTGGACGTGTGGCCATTATCTGTCCACCTCACCAAACACGATATCAAGAGAGCCCAGCACGGCAGATACGTCTGCCAGCTGATGGCCGCGGCACATGAAATCCATGGCTTGCAAGTGGGCAAAGCCGGGCGCGTGCAGGCGGCAGCGGTAGGGCTTGTTGGAGCCGTCGCTGACCAGGTAAACGCCGAATTCGCCCTTGGGCGCTTCAACCGCCGCGTATACTTCGCCAGCGGGAACTTTGTAGCCCTCGGTGTAGAGCTTGAAATGATGGATCAGAGATTCCATCGAGCGTTTCATTTCTGGCCGCGTGGGTGGCACCACTTTGCCATCATTGGATGAAATGGCCCCCGCCCCCGCCGGGCTGGACAGCAAGTTCACACATTGCTTCATGATCTTCACGCTTTCGCGCATTTCCTGCATGCGGATGAGGTAACGGTCATAATTGTCGCCGTTCTTGCCGATTGGAATATCAAAATCCATTTCGGAATAGCATTCATAGGGCTGGCTCTTGCGCAAATCCCAGGCGGCACCTGAGCCGCGCACCATCACGCCCGAGAAGCCATGGGCGAATGCGTCTTCCAGTGAGACAATGCCGATATCCACATTGCGCTGTTTGAAGATGCGGTTCTGCGTGAGCAGGCCTTCGATGTCATCCAAAACCTTGGGATGCATGTCGCAGAAGAGGCCAATGTCATCCACCAGCTTTTGCGGCAGGTCCTGGTGCACGCCGCCGGGGCGGAAATAAGCCGCGTGCATGCGGCTGCCTGATGCGCGCTCATAAAACACCATGAGCTTTTCGCGTTCCTCAAAACCCCAGAGCGGCGGGGTGAGTGCGCCCACATCCAGCGCCTGGGTGGTGACGTTAAGCAGATGCGAAAGCAAGCGGCCAATTTCGGAGTAGAGAACGCGGATGAGTTGGCCGCGCTTGGGCACTGAAAGCCCAAGCAGTTTTTCAACCGCAAGAGCATAGGCGTGCTCCTGATTCATCGGCGCCACATAATCGAGGCGGTCAAAATAGGGCACGGCCTGCAGATAGGTTTTCTGCTCGATCAGTTTTTCAGTGCCGCGGTGCAGAAGGCCGATATGCGGGTCAACCCGCGTGACGATTTCGCCATCCAATTCCAGCACCATGCGCAAGACGCCATGCGCAGCGGGATGCTGCGGGCCGAAGTTGATGGTGAAGTTGCGAAGGGATTGCTCAGTCATTGCTTCGCCTTTTCATCACCGGGAAGAATGTATTCAGCACCCTCCCAAGGCGAGAGATAATCAAACTGGCGCATTTCCTGCACGAGCTTCACGGGTTCATAGACCACGCGCTTTTTCTCATCGTCGTAGCGCACTTCAACATGGCCGGTGACGGGGAAATCCTTGCGCAGCGGATGGCCGGAAAAGCCATAGTCAGTGAGGATGCGGCGCAAATCCGGATGGCCCGAAAACACCACGCCATAGAGGTCATAGACCTCGCGCTCAAACCAGTCAGCGGCAGGGAACACCGGAATTGCGCTGGGCACTTCAGCCGCTTCGTCGGTTTGAACCTTCACGCGCACGCGCTGGTTCTTGTAGGGGCTGAGCAGATGATAGACCACATCGAAGCGCTTCTCGCGCTCGGGATAATCCGCGCCGCACAAATCAATGAAAGACACAAAGCGGAAATCAGCATCGCTTTTCAAGAAAGACAGCACGTCCAGAATTTGCGCCGGCTCGGCATGCAATGTGAGTTCGCCAAAGGCAATCTCGCTGCCGACCAACTTGGTGCCGAGCTTGGATTGGATGGAAGATTGCAGAGCAGAATAATCAACAGCCATCGTGCTCACCGCTCAATCGTGCCAGTGCGGCGGATTTTTTTCTGCAGCATCAGAATGCCATAGAGAAGCGCCTCTGCCGTGGGCGGGCAGCCGGGAATGTAAATATCCACGGGCACGATGCGGTCGCAGCCGCGCACCACAGAATAAGAATAATGATAATAGCCGCCGCCATTGGCGCAGGAGCCCATGGAGATCACGTAACGCGGCTCCGGCATCTGGTCATAAACCTTGCGCAGCGCCGGGGCCATCTTGTTGGTGAGTGTGCCAGCCACAATCATCACGTCTGACTGGCGGGGCGAAGCACGGGGCGCAAAACCGAATCGCTCCACATCATAACGCGGCATGGAGGTGTGCATCATTTCAACGGCACAGCACGCGAGCCCGAAGGTCATCCACATTAAAGAACCAGTGCGGGCCCAGGTGATGAGCTCATCGGTTGAAGTGACAAGAAAGCCCTTGTCAGCCAGCTCATTGTTCACATCGGTGAAGAAGGTGCGCTGCTCTGGTGTTGCCTGTTCGATCAATCCCATTCGAGAGCACCTTTCCGCCACTCATAGACAAAGCCCACGGTGAGCACACCGAGGAACACCATCAT
>JAYTIG010000637.1:0-7537 GCA_043731995.1 Hyphomicrobiales bacterium | reverse complement strand
AACATTCTTATAAGTTTGGATCACTCAGCCATGCTGACAAGCTCACGCGGCAACAGGCGGTTGAGCACAATCTTGAGTGCATTGAGATCGGCCAGAAGCTGGGTTCGCGTGCCCTTACAGTCTGGATTGCCGATGGCACCAATTTTCCGGGGCAGCAAAGCCTGACCAAGGCCTTTGACCACTATCTTGAATCAACGGCGCAAATCTATGCTGGCCTGCCCAAGGATTGGCTCTTGTTCCTTGAACACAAGATGTATGAGCCCGCATTTTATTCTACAGTGATCAGCGACTGGGGTTCAAGCCTGCTGGCGGCGCAAGCACTTGGTGAAAAGGCAAAGTGCCTGGTCGATCTTGGCCACCACGCGCCAAATACCAATATCGAGCAGATCGTGGCGCGCCTCATCCATGCCGGCAAACTGGCGGGATTCCATTTCAACGATTCCAAATATGGCGATGACGATTTGGATGCGGGTTCGGTCGAGCCATTCCGTCTATTTCTGGTCTTCAATGAGCTGGTGGATGCAGAAATGCGACGCGTACCCGCCTTCAATCCGGCCTATATGATTGACCAATCGCATAATGTTACTGACCCGATTGAAAGCTTGATCGGCTCAGCAACAGAAATCATGCGGAGTTACACGCAGGCTTCGCTTATTGATCGCAATACCCTGGCAGATGCACAGGATTCAAACGACGTGCTGGGCGCGCACCGCATGTTGAAACAGGCCTTTTTGACAGACGTTTCGCCCATTCTGGCTGAAGCCAGAAGGCGCAAAGGTGGGGCGCTTGATCCCTTTGCCAGCTACCGTGCATCGGGCTACCGCCAACAAAAGACCAAAGAGCGGCCCGCTGTGGCTGGTTCATCATCAGGCATTGTGTAAACCATGGGTGCGAAGCGATCAATTATCGCTGAAAGCCATGAGTTCTTTGATGACGTCGTACTGCCGTTGTTGCAACAACATTTTCCAACTGAGACCGAAAAGATGGCTGCGGGCTTCTTTGGTTATGGCTCCGAAGTGCTCGGCCTTGATGACCAATATTCGACAGACCATCACTTCGGTTTGCGGGTTAACGCGCTTTTGCCAGAGGCGCTGCTTGCGCCTTACGGCTCAGCCATCGAAAACATGTTGGCCGAAAAATTGCCCCAAAGTTGGCGCGGACGTGAGCTGCGCGAAGGTTACACCCGCACCAAGGGTGTGGCCCTCGCTAGCCTGGAACATCATCTGCTTTCAACCATAGGCCTCAACCATCCACCGGCGAACAATGCTGAATGGCTATCGATTCCGGAAGAAGACATCACCCATGTGATAGCTGGCGAAGTGTGGAGTGATCCCTCTGGCCGCTTCAGCGCCATACGCAAGACCCTGCTGGGTTACTACCCGGAGCCAGTTCGCCTGCGGCGGCTTGCACATTGGTGCCGCTATTTTTCCGGTATGGGCGTTTATGCGCTTCAACGCCCTTTACTGCGCAACAACCTGCTCTATGCATCTACCACATTTTCGCGCGCCATACGTTGGGGCGTACAAATGGCTTTCATGTTGGACAAGACTTACTATCCTTACGACAAGTGGCTTACCGACGCCTTTCGCAAATTGCCGCGCATGGCGGGTCGGCTCACACATATTGTTGATGAGGCCCCGCGGCTTTCCACAGGTTGGGAGCGAAAACTCGCGCTGCTGGAGGAGATGTCTGACGTGTTGGATCAAACCATGGTCGAGGATGGGTTGATAGCACCCCACCGCAAATATGCGCGTTCGGCCACGTCTGGCTATCGCCTCCTGGAAGGCGCATACGCCGAACTCATCAAGAAATGCCCATCAGACGTCAAAGGACTTGTTCCACAGTGGGAGCAGGTGCACTGGGAAGGCTTTCACAGCAAATTTGTTGACGGCATTAACATTTCGGATTGGCGCCGCATGCTTAATCTTCTGGAGGAACCGAAATGAATTCACTTGAACGGATCATGAATACCATCAACCGCAAGCCAGTTGACCGTACGCCGATCGATTGCTGGCTTTATCAGAAGCAGTTTCTCGAAAAGCTGGAGGCAGACTATGGATCACGCGAAAAGTTCATGGAGGAGTTTGGCGTGGATGTCTTCGTTGGCCTCATGCCATTTCCCAATCAATCAGGTCGCAAGTTTGATATCATGGAATTGGCGGATGTGAAATTAGAAGATCCGAAAGATCCAAAATGGCTCAATTTCACCAATTGGAACTATGATTTTGGTGGGACGAACATCTCAACTGCGGTTAGGGATCACAAAGGCAAGCGCTGCGTTCTGGCCCACACATGGGGCATGGTGGAGGGGACCTCCAGCTATCTCGGCATTGAGAATTGCTGGCTGAATCTGGGTGCCCACCCAGACAAGATGGCGGCATTCTTTGATCGCTATGCTGATTGGATGTGCGCGCAAGTTGAGAATCTCATTGAAGCCGGTGTCGATATGATGACTCTGAGTGATGACTGGGGCTCCAATGGCACCATGTTGTTTTCGCCAGTCATGTGGCGCAAGATCATCAAGCCTTACGCCAAACGCGTTGTACAACATGCCAGGTCACGCAGCCTTCCGGTGAACCTGCACAGTGATGGCTATATGATGCAGATCGTCGATGACATTATCGAGATGGGTTATACGTCCTGGCATCCGGTGCAGGAAAGTGCGGGCATGAACCCGCGAGAAATCAAGGAAAAATATGGCGACAAGATCACCATCTACGGCTCTCTTGATGTCATCGATGGCCTATTGAAATATGATGGTGAAGAGCTTGATGAATATATCACCAAGCGCTTTGAAATCTACGCCCCTGGCGGCGGATTCATTTTCAACGGCGGCCATTTTATTCAGCCCGATATCCCGCCAATACGCCTTGTTCAAGCCTACCGAACGGTGAAGAGGCTGGCACCGCAATATGCCACGCCCAACTAATGCAAGGACTGGCCAACCAAAGTTTGTGGATTGGTTCTGACCATCCGTTTGATTTGCATGAGGCTTATTTCAATTTTCGCAAGGACGTGGAGTTGGCGCGCCTGCCCAAGCGCGCTGTTCTGTCGATCACGGCTGACAGCAAATACAAGCTTTGGGTGAATGGCAGCTATGTATGCCGTGGCCCAGCGCGCTGTTGGCCGCATGGACAACAGGTTGACGCACTCAACATCCTGCCCCAACTCAGGCGCGGAACTAACAGGTTAGCCATTCAAGTCTATTCTCCGGGCTATTCTCACTTCTCCTACGTGCATCGCGCAGTCACGGGGTTATTGGCCTGGTTTGAGGCGGATGGCGATGTGACATCGACGACAGGCACAGATTGGCGCGTGCAACGAGACTTGTCATGGCGCGACGACGTGGCGCGCATCTCGATCTACGGCAGCGGTGTTGAGCGGCAGGACTTGAGCCAGACACGGGATTGGCAAACTGAGTCGGCTGAAGGACCACTATGGAAGATGCCGCGCATCCTCTCGCCAATCAATGGCCCTGTCTGGAGCGGGTTGCGAGAGCGCGACATCCCACTGTTGCGCGAAGACATCATCACACTCAAGAAGGCCGCTTTCACTTATCGCAGCAAAACGCCCGGCAACAATGTGTCTCCTCACGAAGCCCTTCTCTCAGCATGGAGGAACGCAACTGTCGATGATGGAGGCATGACCTCCATTATTCAACTCAAAGCGGGTGAATGGGCCATTCGCGTGTTTGATTTGGGCCACAGCCGCACTTGCGCGGGCGGCTTTTCAGCAGAGGGCGCAATCGGCGGCGAGCGGGTGCTGGTCAGCTATGCCGAGAAGCTCATGGGTGACAAGCTGCTACTTCCGGACCCAACAACTTATTGCCGCATGCGTCCGACGGACGAATTCACATTGCGAGCAGGCAGCCAAACCGTGGAATCTTTCTCACAGCGCGGCGGCAGATATCTTGTGTTTGCCTTTCAATCTCCGCACCCGGTTACTTTGGGATTTTCCTTTTATGCGCGGGCCACTTCTTATCCACTGAATGCCAAGGTTAAGCGCAACTCCCCATTGCCCCTGTCGAAAGTCGTGGCGATATGTGAACGCACCACTTTGGCTTGCTTGCAAGACGGATTCGTTGACAGCGTGTGGCGCGAAAGTTCGCAATGGTTGGGGGATTGCGTGGCGCAAAGTTTCGCGCTGGCAGCGCTGAGCACGGACTGCCGCCCATTGCGCCGTGCCATAACCATGGCCGCTGAAGGTGCTTATGACGACGGTATGCTGCCCAGTGTTCTGCCGGGCGAAGTGCATGCCTATGCCGTTGTTGATTATAATTTCTCATGGATTGAACTTGTCCACTTCTATTGCCGCGAATTGAAGCCGGGCGATGCGCGTGAGGTTCAGAAATCTGCGATGCCCGCGATGAAAAAGATGTTGACCCGTTTCAAACAGGATGAAGATCGAAACGGGCTCTTGCATTCACAGCCAGGCCGAAGGCTGTTTCTTGACTGGTCTCCGACGGATCGCGGCGAACCCAATCTCACTTATAATTGCCGCTATCTCCATGCCCTTCAACTGGCAAGAGTGCTTTCATTATCTGTGCGCGACAATCGCATCCTTGCCAGGCGCTGTGCGGTGCTTTCCATGGCAATCAGGAAGACCTTCTTTAACAATGGCAAGTGGCAGGAATCTGGAAGTGGCGCGCCCGCATCGCAACTTGGCGTGGCCATGCTGATTTTGACCGGATTGCTGCGCAAACAAGAAGCAAATTCGGCGGCGGATTTGATTGTCGCGCGCTCGTTGGATCCTGCGCCGCAATCTGCCAATGACAAGTTGGTGCTGGCCAGCCCATTCATGCACCATTACGTGTTCAAGGCTCTTGATCATTTAGGTCGTGGTGCCGATATTCTCAGCATCATCGGGAAGCGTTGGGGTGAGTGGGCAGAAGCTGGCGAGCCAACGACTTGGGAAAACTGGTCGATAGATTTTCCCGATGGATCGGCCTGTCACGGCTTTTCTGCACATCCCCTGGGATGGATCGCCAAGCTGTCGCTCAGGTCATAGACATGTCAGTCAGAAACACCATTGCTGTGATCGACATCGGCAAGACCAACATCAAGATTGTGGTGTTTGATGCTGCGGCTGGGCGCGAGATTGACAGCCGCAAGACCCCAAATGCTGTTGTGGCCACGGGACTCTATCCTCATCACGACGTGGAGCACATATGGTCCTTCATCCGCGACAGTTTCGCATCGCTGGCCCAGAGCCACTCTATCGACGCGGTATCCATCACGGCCCATGGCGCGACCGCGGCATTGCTGCAGCAGAATGGCACTTTGGCGCTGCCAGTTCTTGACTATGAGCATAAGGGGCCAGATTCACTTTCTGATATCTATGACACCCTGCGCCCGCCCTTTGCAGAAACCGGATCTCCACGCCTGCCTATGGGGCTCAATCTTGGAGCGCAACTGCACTGGCAACAAACTTCTTTTCCGAAGCAATTCGCACAGGCCGATTGGTTGCTGATGTATCCACAATATTGGGCATTCCGTTTGACTGGCAAGATTGCGGGCGAAGTTACATCGCTTGGCTGCCACACAGATCTGTGGTGCCCTGCACGAGGCGATTATTCGACCATGGTTGAAGAGCGGTCTTGGCGCCACCTTATGCCGCCGCTGCATCGCGCCGCAGATGTGATTGGCAAGGTAACGGCAGAATTTTCAGCGGCCACCGGTGTGGCTGCAGATACGCCCGTCATCTGCGGCATTCATGACTCCAATGCCTCACTTTATCCGCACCTTGCCACGCGACCGGCGCCCTTCTCGGTCATCTCCACAG
The DNA here is from genome assembly GCA_043731995.1 of Hyphomicrobiales bacterium. Classification (GTDB taxonomy): domain Bacteria; phylum Pseudomonadota; class Alphaproteobacteria; order Rhizobiales; family Aestuariivirgaceae; genus Aestuariivirga. The sequence goes on along the minus strand of JAYTIG010000637.1, from coordinate 1,756 downwards.
GCACATGGGTTATCTGCTTTGCAATTGGTGGAGAAGAAATCAGACTTGATCCCGCCCGCGATACGCTGATCAACGTGAATGCCCTGGGTCAATCGGTGCCTTCCGCCCGCTTCATGGGCGGGCGCGAGTTTGAAATCCTGAACAAGGCGCTGTCGGGCACGCCAACGTCGGAGGACAAGCTCGTGGTTCTGCGATCTGAAACGATGCTCTTGCCAGCCATCGTCGGCGGCAGCGGTCCTTTTCCCGGGCATCAGCATATGTGGATCAATGCCGAACGTGCTACGCCCGCACAACACCGCGTGACGGCCTCATACTATTTGGCGTCGATGACAGCAACTTGCCTATCACTCATTGGTGCACGGGGCCCAAACATTGTTGAAGGGCCATTTTCAACCAATCCGGATTTTCTGGACATGCTTAGCGCTGCAACGGGTCGGCCCACACTGGTTTCAAACGGCAGCAATACCGGCACCTCTGTCGGTGCGGCCATGTTGGCCGGGGCCCAATATAAGCCCGCACTTGATGAATGGGAACTAACTGAACCAGGGGAGCTGCTCAGCAACTATGCGCGCGCGTGGTCCACCAGAAGCAATGCCATCACATCTTGAACGGTTGTGCGGGGCGGCCAGCGTTTAAACATTTCTGGCACTGGAGGATTTGGAAACACTGGCCCATGGCAGCATCCACATAGACAATTTCATTTCCTTATGTGATAGTCGCTTTATTCCAAGATATTAGCGGGAGGTTTCATGAAGTCGCGTGCAGCGGTGGCCTTTGAGGCGGGCAAACCACTTGAAATCGTTGAAGTGGATCTTGAAGGCCCAAAAGCGGGCGAAGTTCTCATCGAAGTCAAGGCCACTGGCATTTGCCATACCGACGAATTCACGCTTTCTGGCTCCGACCCTGAAGGCCTTTTCCCGGCCATTTTGGGCCACGAAGGCGCTGGCGTTGTGGTCGATGTGGGCCCTGGTGTTACGTCGGTGAAGAAGGGGGATCATGTCATTCCACTTTACACGCCGGAATGCCGGGAGTGCCCGTCTTGCCTATCGCGCAAAACCAATTTGTGCACGGCCATTCGCGCCACCCAGGGCCAGGGCCTGATGCCCGATGGTACCTCACGCTTTTCATACAAGGGCAAGAAGATCCATCACTACATGGGATGTTCCACCTTCTCCAATTACACGGTTCTGCCCGAGATTGCTGTGGCCAAAGTGAACCCGGCCGCCCCATTTGACAAGATCTGCTATATCGGCTGCGGCGTGACCACAGGCATTGGCGCCGTGATCAACACAGCAAAGGTGGAAGCGGGTGCAACGGCTGCCGTCTTTGGCCTTGGCGGCATTGGCCTCAATGTTATTCAAGGATTGAAGCTCGCAGGCGCCGACATGATCATCGGCGTTGACCTCAACAACAGCAAAAAGGAATGGGGCGAGCGCTTCGGCATGACCCATTTCGTCAACCCTTCCGAAATTCAGGGTGATATTGTGGCGCATCTCGTCAACATGACGAAGCGTGGCGCTGACCAAATTGGTGGCGCGGACTATACTTTTGACTGCACGGGAAATGTGAAGGTGATGCGCCAGGCGCTGGAAGCCTCTCACCGCGGCTGGGGCCAATCCATCATCATCGGCGTGGCTGGTGCGGGCCAGGAAATTTCTACACGGCCTTTCCAATTGGTCACCGGACGCACATGGAAAGGCACCGCATTTGGCGGTGCGCGCGGTCGCACCGATGTGCCCAAGATTGTCAATTGGTA
>JAYTIG010000636.1:0-2859 GCA_043731995.1 Hyphomicrobiales bacterium | reverse complement strand
CAAGTTATGGTTACACCTGTATTAACATCACAGCAGGGGTACAACCGAGAACAGGCCAGTGAGCGGCATGGCCGATGATATGTCGCGAAGCGTGGTCTTGGCTGAGCTTTCATCAACCATCACAATGTCACCTGCCTGCAGCCTTGGATCTGGCATCTTACCGGCGCGCACCTGGCGGATGTCAAAGCGCGCCGCCAAACGCTTGCTGCCAACTGTGCGGAACACCAAAACACCTGTGGGGTCAGCATAATTGGTAAGGCCCTGGGCTTGGGCAATGGCCTGCAGCAGCGACATTTCGCCCTGCTTGGGGAATATGCCCGGCTTTTGCACGGCGCCATCCACAGTCACTTTCTGACTGTTGTATTCCTTGACCGAAACCGTCACCTGAGGCGATTGCATGTAGCTTTTGGAAAGCTTGGCGGCGATGTCGCGCTCAACCTCTCCCTGCGTGCGATCAGCGGCTTGAACCTCGCGGATCAGCGGCAATGTGATGCTGCCGCCGCTGTTCACCTGCACGGTGCGATTTAGATCAGGCACGCCGAGCACGGCCACATCCAGCGTGTCGAGCACGCCGATCTTGTAATCCGCAGGGTTGGCCGCTGAAGTTATGCTGCCAGTCGTGATCTGATCGATGTTCGCGGTGGCTGGAACTGCGGCGGCATCAGTCCTGGAGGAGGCAAGTTGCGAAAACTGGCCCGGCACCATCCTGCTGGTGGCGCTATCACCAAATGAATTGCTGCCGTTGACACAACCTGCAAGCACTGTTGCGGTAAGCAACAGGGCGAGGGCCATTTCAACACGTTTGAAAAATCTCATATCAGCTGCTTGCGAATAGTCGTTTGAAAAATGAAGGAGCACTGCGTGCAGACATCGCCAAGGCCGTTGCCGGGGATACCACATCAACGGCTTCGTCTTCCAAAATCATGTTTGGACGTGCTTGTACCAAATTGTGTGCTTCTTCGCGGCCAAGCTCTGCTGCAGCGATATTTGCAGCTTCAGCCAACAGGGGCGGCCGTGTTGTGGTGTTGTGAGCATCCGTGGCAAGGATGTGCACCATGCCTTCAGCCAACATGCGGTGGGCCCAATAACGCGGCCTCTTTCCAAAACGGCCGGTGAGAGAGCCTGCCGTGATTTGCATCCAAACACCTTGCTGAAACAGGTGCTGAAAAATATCGAATCCGTGCTCAATCCATTGCAATCGCTCAGGATGAGTCATAATCGGCACATAGCCAGCTGCAGCGATGTTGTAGAGCAGCGAATCCAAATGCCGAGGAGCCACCACCAGGGAAGGCTCAAACAACACATAGCGGCTATCATTCAAACGCAGGATGCGGCCATCGCGCAAGCAACTCAGAAAATCGGGTCTGATATGTGCGTCTGATCCCACCACCAGCCTGAGCGGGATATTTTCTTGATTCAGCGCTTCCTGGAAGATGGCTGTGCGCAGGCGGATGTCTCCCGGGGTGTTGTCATAGAGGCCGGGCATGAAATGCGGCGTGCAGGCCATGACCTTGATGCCATCGGCCACTGCCATGCGCGCCATTTCAAAAGCTACTTGATGATTGGGGGCACCGTCGTCCACTCCGGGCAACATATGGCTGTGCAGATCAATCATAAGATTGCTGCCAGGAAACAATATTCATCTTTGTCGCCAAGACACGACGGCCACTGAAACTTCATTCCCAAAACTCCGATGACGCGGCGCGAATTTGTCAGCGATGCCGAATCATCTGCCTAAGCTCGGCGGATTTGGTTTGTGAATTGTTAACATTTACGATTTGATAATTAAGTGAAAGTGCATAATTACAAGCACTTCAACCTTTGATGGCTGTCATATAGAGATTGCAATCCGACTTGCGCCGGCCTTGGATGACTGGATCGCAGCTTCCACGACCTTCTGTATCTCAACGGCCTCGCGGAAATCCGGGCCAGCATGTTTGGCTCCGCCAATTGCAGCGAGGAACTCAGCCATTTCGATGGTCTTGAGATCATTGAAACCGAGTTGATGGCCAGCCGCAACACAGAAGCCGCCATAGGGCGGGTGCTGCGGGCCAGACTCAATGGTGGTGAACCCGCTGGTTTGCGGGTTCTGGTCGGCCTTGTAGAATTTCAGCTCATTCAGGCGCTCTTGCGTAAAGGCGAGGGAACCCTTGGAACCTTCGACTTCAAAACCCAGCTGCATCTTGCGGCCGGTCTTCACCCAGTTGGCTTCAATGGTGCCGCCGAAACCAGCGTCAAAGCGCACCAGCAGCCGGGCGATGTCGTCCACCAGCACGGGCTTGGTTTCTTTCGCGCCCTTGCCCGCAGGGCGCTGCTTGACGACAGTTTCGACATCGGCATTTACTGAAGCAATTGGCCCCAGGAGGAAACGCGCCATGCCGATGATATGCGAACCCAGATCGGCAATCACGCCGGGGCCGCCTGAGGGGTCAATGCGCCATGTCCACGGGCTTTGGGGATCATGCATATAGTCTTCAGCATGAATGCCGCGAAAGCCAGTGATCTCGCCCAGTTCGCCCGCGGCGATTATGTCACGTGCGATTTTCAACATGGGGTTCTTGATGTAGTTGAAGCCCACTTGGGTGAGAATACCCTTGGCTTCGGCGGCCTTCACCATCTCCCTTGAGTCTTTCAGCGTGGGTGACAGCGGCTTTTCACAATGAACATGCTTGCCTGCAGCAATGGCCGCCAGCGCCATCTCCTTGTGCAATGTGTTGGGCGTGGTGATGGAGACAACATCGATGGAAGGATCAGCAATCACATCGCGCCAGTTGCCGGAGGATTTTTCAAAGCCATATTGATGTGCCGCCCTGGCCGCACCTTCGGCATTCACATCGGCGATCATGCACAAGACGGGAA
>JAYTIG010000635.1:0-2864 GCA_043731995.1 Hyphomicrobiales bacterium | reverse complement strand
AAGGCGCTGGCGGAATTCGGCACGGGCACCACTGGCTCGCGCATCGCCAATGGCTCTTTCGCCATGCACAAGGAATTGGAGAAGGAACTGGCCTCGTTCCTTGATCTGCAGCATTGCATCGTTTTCACCACCGGCTATCAGGCCAATCTGGGCATGCTTTCAGGCCTCGCTGGCCCGAAGGATACGATCTATCTCGACGCGGATTCGCACTCTTCGATCTATGACGGTTGCACACTTTCGGGCGCCAAACTGGTGCGCTTCCGCCATAATGACGCAGAAGACCTGGCCAAGCGTATGTCGCGCGACGATACGGAAGGTGGGCGACTGGTGGTGCTTGAGGGCATCTATTCCATGCTGGGCGACCGTGCGCCGCTGAAGGACTTCGTTGATCTGAAGAAGAAATTCGAATTCCAACTTTTGGTGGATGATGCGCATTCATTTGGTGTGCTTGGTCCCCATGGCCGCGGCCTGGGTGATGAGGCCGGGCTTGAGAAGGATGTGGATTTTGTGATCGGCACCTTCTCGAAAAGTGTTGGTGCCATTGGTGGCTTTGGTGCTGGCAACCATCCGCTGTTTGAAACGCTGCGCTATGCCATGCGGCCCTATATGTTTACTGCCTCCTCGTCGCCGGCCTCCATCGCCACCTCAATTGCAGCCTTGCGCGTGTTGAAGGCTGAGCCGGAGCGGCGTGCGAAGCTGTGGGCCAATTCCGAACGGCTCTACAAGGGCCTGAAGGGCCTTGGCTTTGACATGGGCTGCGATGTGGTGAGCCCGGTGATTGCAGTGAAGATGCCAGATGAACTCAGCACGATCGCCAAATGGAATGCGCTGTTCCAGGGTGGAGTCTATGTAAACATGGCAGTGCCGCCGGGCACGCCCAACCGCTTATGCCTGTTGCGCTGCTCGGTTTCTGCGGCGCATACGAGCGAGGACATCGACCGCATCATCGGCATTTTCAAGGATGCCGTGCTGAATTGATTCAGCTGGTAATGAATTCGAATTCAGGCCCGGCGGAAACCTGAAGCAGGCCGTTTTCTGGCCCGTCGAAAAATTCTCCATCCATCACGAATGGCTCATCGCTGGCGATTTCAAAACTGCGGCCTGAAAAACTGTGCGCACCCTCAGGAGCAGAGCGGTATTCCCCGCCATACATCATCGGCAAGGCCCAACGCAAAACATTGGGCGGCGGAAAGGGAAACACTGAGGCACGGATGGGCCCGCGCCTTCCTCCCCAGAAGGGCCGCGTTTTGAAAAACAGATGGTTCAGCGTTGTGGCCACAAACATCAGATGTGGGCCCTTGGCAACCTCCAGGCCCTCGTGGCGGATATCCATAAGGCAGGGCCTGTCGAGCCTGTTGGGGTCATCAATGTTTGGGCGGCTGATTGCAGATTTGGCAAGGCCACCCAGGATGGTGGAAAAACTGGCCAAAGCGCCTTTGACACCTTTGTCGTTATAGGCCATTTGGGCGTGACGCGTGCCACGCGCGGCAGCCCCTGCACCCAGTGTCATGCCATGGCGGGTTTGGCCATCGCGGCGGTTGGCGATCCGCAAGCTGTTACGGCGTTCCAGCTTGGGCTGGGGCAGCGTGGTAATGAACGCGGATTGCGCGGCGATGGACTTGCGGCGGAAGCCTACATCGCCTCCCGTAAGATTGGTCGTGCCGTGGGGCAGGATACAAAGGCGGGGCAAGGCTTCGAAAATTTCCGCTTCCGCCAATATTGTCTGCACGGCCTGAACGGTGCCATCACCGGAAGAGATGAAGAGATCGGTCACACCTTCTGCGGCGAACCTTTTGAGTTGATCAGGCAAGTGGTCAAAGGCCTCAAGCAGGCGCACATCCACATGTTTGGCACTCTGCAGTTCAACTGCGAGGCGCAAGCCTATGCCATTGCCGCGGCCGGCCGATGGGTTGATCAGAACGCCGGCTTTGCGGTTCATACGTGGTCCGTGCGCGCCAATAGCGCGAGGGCTATCGCGGCAAACACCAGAATCGGGCCCCAGGCTGCCAGCCAGGGCGCAACGCGGCCAGTTTCTCCCATGGTCGTGGCCACGCCATCGCCCACGAAAAAGACAAAACCTGCCAGCACGCCCACCACAAATATGCCACCCAGGCCACCGCCCCGGCGGAAATGTGTGCCCAATGGCACACAGAGCATGATCATCACGATTGCCACCAAAGGTGGCGTGAGGCGCTTGTGCCACCAGGTTTGATAAACATATTGCGGACGCAGGCCGAAGCCATTGTTGGCGATGAAATTGGATAGCTCCCGCGTCGTCATTTCCTCGGGCGCGGCCACCTTGTTGGTTGCCAGCCGCATGGCACCGTCATAGACCATTTGGTTGAGGTGGGTGGGCTTGTCACCGCTGGAATAGTAAATCGTCACGTCGTTGAGCAGCCAACGGCCGTCTTGCTGGAGGGCCGTATCAGCGAAGATTTCTTCGCTCAATTCACCGGTCTTTTCGCGGCGGAAGATGATGAGGTTATCCAGCGCTTCGCCATCGGCGGTAACGCGGTCAGCCCGCATGATGTCATCACCGGCCCTTATCCACACAGGGTCGTTCGGGTTGGTCGAGAATTTGCGTGTCGCATAATCCCCGATGCCCCAAGAGCGCAGGAATGGTGCGGCTGCCGGCACGGCCTGATCGGCAATCAGAAAATTGAACCCACCCACCACCAGTGCCAAGGGAATGAGCATGCGGATGAGGCGCGTGGGGGAAATGCCGGTTGTCCAGATCGCCGTGAGCTCGTTGCGATAGGAAAGCTCGGTGATGGAAAGCAGTAGTGCCAATAACAAGCTGGTGGGCAGGAAAAGCGTTAGCGTGCCCGGCAAGCGCATGATGCCATAAAGAAGAAGCGCATAAA
>JAYTIG010000634.1:0-7559 GCA_043731995.1 Hyphomicrobiales bacterium | reverse complement strand
GAACAGCAGGTGCGGAAAACAGCGCCAGTGTTGCGACCGAGGCCGCCATTGTAAGTTTCTTCAGCATTTCTCTATCTCCCTTTGTCAGCCGTCAAGCGGCTATTTCTTGGTCGTTGTAACCAGTCATATATTTAATCAGCTTCTCCTGCGTTGTTTCTCCTGCTGTTGTTGTGTGAACGATTGATCCGCGAAACATCACAGCGATCCTGTCGGCAACCTCAAGGATTTCGACTAGATTGTGGCCAATGTAGATCACACCGGCCCCTGAGGCCGCGAGGTCACGGGCATATTTGATGACGTTTTCGCGCTCCATAACGGCGAGTGCTGCGGTCGGCTCATCCATGATGACGACCTTGGCTTTCCAATAGATCGCCCGGGCAATAGCCACCGCCTGGCGTTGCCCTCCTGAAAGACGGGCAACTGTTTTTGCATTGCTAGGTATGTGACTGTTAAGTCTAACTAGGAGCGAGATCGTCTCTTCGCGAATACGGCGATTGTCGACATAAGGGAGGATGCCAAGGAACCGCCTCATCGGCTCGCGGCCAAGAAAAATATTTGCGCCAACAGACAGGTCATCGGCGAGTGCCAGATCCTGATAGACAGTCTCAATGCCACGTTCGCGCGCTTGTCGCGGACTGAATAGGTCAATCCGGTCACCATCGAGGCTGATCTCGCCAGAATCAGCGCGGTAGACCCCGGAGATATGCTTGATTAGAGTTGACTTGCCGGCTCCATTGTCGCCCACCAATGCCAGCACTTCCCCACGCCGGAGCTCCAAGTCTACCCCGCGCAGCGCCTCCACGGGGCCAAAACTTTTCCGTATACCGGTGATCTTGAGAATAGGATCAATGGGGCCTACGAGAGCCATGTCTTTTAATGTCCAAAACTATTTGTATCTTTTCCATAAAAGACGGATAAAGAACGAGAGTGTCAACCTGTTTTTTAAGGTCAAAAAATTGACTGTAAGACCGGAGACAACAACTTCAGATTTGAGGAGAGGCCATGCGCGGTAAAACGGTGTTCAAGCAGACTTTCAATCGCACAATTGAATTTTTGGGAGATTTTGAAATCAGAAGTCTGGTTCCCTCAGAAAGCATCCTGACACAAAATCTTCATGCCAGCCGAACGACTGTGCGGAAAGTCTTGGCAGAACTTCAAAGGCGCAGAATCCTAGGCGGCTCAGCCGGCAGGCGGACAATTGCGAGACGACCCCGACCAACCGATCTCTTCCCCGACAACGAAACGGTCCCGACTTCTGCACAAGTCGAGAAGAAATTCATGGAATGGATGCTGCGCGGAGATCGCAAGGCAGGGGACATCGTCAATGGGCTTGAGTTGGCGCGGCAATTTGGGGTTTCGACAAATGCCATACGTGAATATCTGAATCGGTTCAATCGCTTTGGATTGATCGAGCGCCGCCCCAATTCCAGTTGGATTATTCGTGGATTTACTAAAGAATTTGCACTTGAGCTTTTCGAGGTCCGGGAATTGTTTGATACGCGCTCGGCAATTGCATTTGCCACCCAACCGGAAACTTCCACTGCTTGGAAAACATTGCGAAAGCTAGAAAGCGAACACCGTGCCCTATTGCGAAAAATTTCAAGCCATTACCAGGACTTCTCTGATCTGGACGAGAGGTTCCACCGCTTGGTGAACAATGCTTCAAACAACAGGTTCATTGTGGATTTCTACGATATCATCTCGTTGATTTTCCACTACCACTACCAGTGGAACAAGGTTGACGAGAAACAGCGGAACCGCGCCGCAATTTTGGAACATCTGGATTACATTGAGGCTCTTTTTAGCCGTGATCCGAAGCGCATCGAGTTGACTTGTAAGGCCCATCTCAATTCCGCGCGAAAGACCCTGTTGGCGTCAATCCGCACGACAACACCGAGCGCAAAGGAAAAAAGGGGATGACCACGAAAACGCTGTTGAGCGTCGGCGAGTGCATGGCGGAGCTGCAATTGGCCAAGGATGGACTCTATAGCTTGGCTTTCGGTGGAGATACACTCAATACGGCTTGGTATGTGCGGGCCCTCACCCATCCGTGCGATGTTGCGGTGGAATATTACACTGCAGTTGGTGGCGATCCGCTTTCCAAACAGATGATGACGTTTCTGCGTGATCACAATGTTGGAACCCAATTTGTCCGTGAGATTGCTGAGCGTAACGTTGGGCTGTATCTCATCAGCCTCAACGGGGCCGAACGTAGTTTCACTTATTGGCGCAGCTCTTCGGCAGCGCGGCTATTGGCCGAGGACGGAAAGAAGCTGGCGGCGGCACTTTCCAAAGCTGATGTCATTTATTTTTCCGGTATCACGCTGGCCATTCTCGAACCGGAGCATCGGCAGGTTTTCCTCAAGGTTTTGCAGGATATGAAGGCAGGGGGTGCCACGGTCACCTTTGATTCCAACTTGCGGCGCAGATTGTGGCCCAGCGATCAAGCCATGAAGGAAGCCACACTGGCGGGCTATGGAGTTGCAACCCTGGCGCTGCCGACATTCGATGATGAGCAAGCCCTGTTTGGAGACGAAAGCCCGGCCAAATGTGCTGAACGAATCGCAGGCTATGGCGTTGCCGAAGTGATCGTCAAGGATGGCGGCAAACCTACCCATCTATTTGTCGACGGTAAGCTCTCAAAGGTGACGCCCGAACAGGTTGTGGGCATCCTGGACACCACGGGTGCGGGCGACAGCTTCAATGCAGGTTATCTTGCCGCGCGAATGGCAAACGTCAATTCAGTTGATGCCGTCAAGTTGGCGCACAAGGTTGCGGGCCGTGTCATTCGCAGCCGTGGTGCCTTGCTGGACATGGAATGGTTCACAGATCTTTGTGTGACTTGGCCGGAAGTCACTTGAGTTCGCTTAATGCCAGCGACAAGACGATGATGATGCCCTTGGTGATAAGTTGAACATCCAGTGGAACATTCAAAATGTTCATGCCGTTGTTGATGACGCCCAGAAATAACACGCCCATCAGCGTTCTGGCAATTGATCCACTGCCACCCATCAAGCTTGTGCCGCCCAGCACAACGGAGGCGATGACATCAAGCTCAGTTCCAAACTCCCCATAAGTGGCAGCGGCCGTGTGAACTTGTGAGGACTGGATAATGCCTGCCAATGCCGCACCCAAACCCGAAAGAGAATAGAGCGCCGTTTTGATGATGCGGACGGGGTGGCCGCTGAGATAAGAGGCCCGCTCATTCTCACCAATGGCCGCGACCAGCAGGCCGAGCGCTGTGCGGTATTGAATGAAAATCAGCAGCAGCGCCGCCATAACAAAAATGCAGACAGAAAAGGGAAGGCCAAAAATGCTTCCCGTGCCAATGAATGTGTAGGCAGCCTGTCGGCGGATCAAATGCAGTTCCGGACCTCCAAGAATAAGGGCGATGCCGCGCACCATGCTGAGCATGGCCAGGGTCACGATAATGGGTGGCAGGCCAAGGAAGGCAATCAACATCCCGTTTGTCAACCCAACCAGAATGCCGATGGCAAGGCCGGACAAAACCACAATTGGCAAGGGCAATCCCGCATCGAGTGCAAAAAAGGAAACGAGGCCGGAAAGTGCCAACACCGGCCCCACTGAGAGATCGACGCCGCCCGTCATAATCACGAATGTCATCGCAATGGCCATGATGCCGACAAGGGTCATTTGCCGGACAATGCCGACCAGATTGTCCGGATTGAGAAAAGCTGGTTGTGCGATCGAAAACACGAACACGATCAATCCTATCGCAATGGCCAAGGCAAAAGGCGCTAGTTTTCGGCCCACGACTCCGGGAAGAAATTCACTCTTGACTGTCATGCCGCCGCGCCGCCGATTTTTTCGATGAGTGCCGTCCGGTTTGTCTTGTCCGCATCGTGAATGTCAGTGAGGCGACCCTGAATCATGACCCCAATCCTGTCGGCGATTGTCATGACCTCCTCGATATCCGATGAAACCACCAGAACAGCCGCGCCCCGGTCGCGTTCGGCGCGCAAAATCGCATAAATCTCGGCCTTCGCACCAACGTCGACACCCACTGTGGGTTCGTCCAAAATCATGATGCGGCCCCCAAGATTGAGCCATTTTCCCAATAACACCTTCTGTTGGTTGCCGCCTGACAGCAGCCGTACCATCTTGTTGGGATCCGGCGGCTGAATGTTGAGGCTGGCAATAGAAGTTCGTGAAACGTCAGAGATCTTTGAACCGTTGAGCAGCAGCATATGCTGGAATCGACGCAAAATTGTCATCACCAGATTGTTGCCAACCGAAAGCCCAAGCATCAGGCCATCGCGGTGGCGGTCTTCGGTGACAAAGCCAATGCCTTTTGCAATCGCCTCCGCAGGGTTGTGAAATGTAACAGACTCACCGTCAACGGCAAGTGTGCCGCTGTCGAAGCGATCCGAACCAAAAAGCGTATGCAACAATTCCGTGCGCTTCGAACCAATGAGACCGGTGATGCAAAGGATCTCACCGGCATACAGATCAAAACTGATGTCGTTGAAAACGCCGCGCTTGGTCAAGTTCTTACATTGCAGCCTGATTTCACCTGTGCCGCACGCCAGGCGCTTGACGTGAGTTGAATTGGCAGCATCCCTAGCCAGTTTTTCTCCCACCATGAGTTCAACAAGTTGCGGCCGCGTGATCTTGCCGATGGCACTGTCGCTTATCACCCGGCCGTCGCGCATGATGGAAACGGTGTCACACACGGCGAATATCTCGTCGAGCATATGGCTTATGTAGATAATGCCAACGCCACGCGCTTTTAACGAACGGATTGTGGCATGTAATTTCGCCACATCGGAAGCAGCCAGCCAGCCCGTCGGCTCGTCCATCAATAGCACGCGGGCGTCGACTGCTAAGGCTTTCATGATCTCAACTTCCTTCTGCTTTACAGTTGAAAGGGTCGCAACAGCTGCATCAAGGTCCAGGTAAACGTCGTGCCGGGCCAATAGCGCCTCAGCCTCGGCCCGTTGTCGTTTGCGATCTAGAAATCCGAAGCGCTTGATGGGCTGGCGGCCCAGGAAGATATTGTCGAGGACACTCATCGCGGGGGCCAAATTTGAATGCTGGTAGATGCATGCAATGCCACGCCTCATCATTTCGGCTGGGTTGCCAAGCGGAATGTCTGCACCTTCAATTTCGACATTCCCAGTCGTCGGTTCAATCGCACCTGTCAAGATCTTGATGAGTGTCGATTTGCCCGCACCGTTTGATCCCACGAGGGCGCGAACTTCTCCGGCCTTCAGAGTGAATTCGACATTGTCGAGGACTTTGAGGTTTCCGTAGACCTTGCTTAAGCCATGTCCGGCCAGGAGTGGGGGTTCGCTCATGTCATAGGGATCCGGCAAGATTTGCGGCCTGTCTGCGTTGGCGACGGATGACGAGAAAGCGATCATAGCAGATCGCTGCCAACAGGATGGCACCCGTCAAAATCTGTTGCACAAATTGCGAAACGCCCAGCAAAGTCAATCCGATGAGCACCACTCCCAGCAAGAATGCCCCAATGGTTGGGCCTAGTACCGAGCCGATCCCTCCTTGTAAGCTCACGCCGCCTATCACGGCAGCTGCAATTGCTGTCAGTTCCATGCCAGTACCCAAGGCTTCTGTTGAGGTTGTGAGACGGGCAATCAATAGCAGGGCGGCGATTCCTGAACAGAGGCCGGAAAGCGCATAGGCCAAGACAATGATTTTGCCCGTGCGGATGCCTGCCAGGCGTGCTGCTTCGCGATTGCCGCCCACAGCATATATGTCCCGGCCTAGGCGTGTGGCGTGCAGCAAAGTATGAAGTGCCAATAAGAGTGCGATCAGAATGAAAAAGGACAGGGGAACCCAAGGAAAGTGAATGTAGCTTGAAAGGCCAAGCGTGGAACCGATATTAAAATAGGTTTCGAGGCCTGTAATCCAATGATCGGTGATTGGCGTGGTGGAGAGTTCCGGCATGAGTTGGCGTCCGGAGATCGAGAACACCAGCCCACGATAGGCCGCGAGCGTTGCCAGTGTCGCTATGAATGGCTGGAGCCGCAGACCAACAATCAGAAGCCCGTTCACGGCACCTGCCAAGGAAGCGGTGGCAAGTGAAACAGGCAGAACCACATAACCTGGGACATGGAATATCAAGGTTAGGTCAAAAGCAATCATTCCCGTAAGCGCCACAATGGCACCAATCGACAAATCAATTCCCCGCATCAGGATGGGAAATGATTGTCCAATTGCCAAGATTGCCACGAATGAAAAACCGGACATTAAATTTTCAATGTTACTCGCCGTGGCAAAGCGCGGCGCAAGCAGACAAAAAAAGCCCGTTATTGCGGCGAAGAAGATCAATAATGGCAAATTGGTACGGCGAAAGCTCATTGCGTCTCAACGTTGAAAACCTATGCAAAGAAGCCGCGGCAGGGAAGTGCCGCGGCTCTGGGTCTAGTCCAGGAGACCTGACTACCAGCGCTGTGAGGGCTGAATTTGACCCACAGTGTCTTTTGTTGCGATAAGATACGGCATCAACAGATGGCCCTGCTTCTGGAAAGCAGTCGCTGGCACCATGCCTCTCGCGAGCACAGTGGCAGCACCGGCGGCAAGTCGGCCTTGTTGATAAACATCAGTATATTGCGTGCCAGTCAACTCGCCAGCCGCAATCGATTCCAGAGCATCGGTTTCACCGTCATTGCCAAAGATGACCAATTTGCCGATGAGGCCCTTTTCCTTTGCCACATCGACTGCACCAAGCGCCATCGAGTCATTCACGCCATAGACGCCGCCCAATGTAGGGTTCGCAGCGAGAATAGTTGCCAAAACGTCTTGCGCCTTCTTGCGTGACCAATCGGCGACTTGGTCAGCGACAATCTTGATATCAGGGTGATATTTCTTTAGCCCTTCGACAAAACCATTGGTGCGCTGGTCTCTGATGATGATGCCTGGAGGTGCATTGAGGATGGCAACGCTACCTTTTCCACCCATCTTTTCGCCAAGGGCCTTCGCAATATCCATGGCGCCAAAGTAATGATTCATTTCCACATGTGCCGCATGAGCTTCCGTTGCATCAATGTTCAACGTGATCACCGCAATTCCAGCCCGCTTGGCTTTCGCTATTGAAGGTGCCAGCGCGACACTGTCGATGGGCTGCAGGAAAATAACGGAGGTTCCATCACTGATGAGGGTGTCCATCAGGCTAACTTGAACTTCAACTTTGTTCTGTCCATCAAGCAATTGATAATCAATGATCTGCTGAGTCTTCAGAACCTCCTCAATGCCTTTAGACCATGCAGCAGGCACGGTGTGAGGCTGCCATTGGATAAAGGCCATCTTAATGCGGGCATCAGTTGCCATGGCGGGTGTAACGCCGAGCAGTCCAGAAGCGCTTGGACCGCAGTTGAAAAGGCCGAATGCAGCACCGCCGACGGCCGCCGACCCCAACACCATGTTTCTCAAGAACCCACGGCGCTGATCCACGGCGCTTTTTTGGTCATCGGTCATTTGGTCTCCAGTCATAGTTTCCTCCATGATTTTTTGATTTGTTCTTAGGCTAACTTCGAGCTCTCACACCCGCGCCCGGGCGATTTGTCGCTCAAGATCGG
>JAYTIG010000633.1:0-2874 GCA_043731995.1 Hyphomicrobiales bacterium | reverse complement strand
CCATGTTCGCCAATAATGGCGCAAGGAATGTCAATGCGCGGTCTCAACTTGGCGACGGCCGATCTTGAACTCGAAACTCGCACCACGCCTCTGATTGATTTTCTGCGCCATGACTATGCGCAACTTTGGACTTATCTAGGCGATGTTGAATTTTGCAATCTGGCGCGGGCCTTTATTGCTACGAATTTTTCACGCCAGCACAACGCGCGTTGGCTTTCCAACGGCTTGCCCGCCTTTATCGCGCAGAGTACCCGCTGGAATTCCCGCGCTGAACTGACTGAATTCGCAGAACTGGAACATGCCTTCTGCAAGGCCTTTGATGCGGCAGACTTGAACGCCTTCACTTTGTTGGAATTGGACGTGATTAGAACTGAAAGCTTCCCGGTTTTGAGGTTCAAACTGCATCCCTCGGTTTCCACCTTGGAGTTTACAACCAATGCCTGTTCCATCTGGTCGGCGTTGAAATGTGATGAAACGCCGCCTCGAGCGCAGCGTTTGGCTGAACCACAAACTGTTATGGTATGGCGCCAAGGCGGCAATTCACGCTTCCGCATTTTGGGTTCCGAAGAAGCCATGGCCCTCGCCGCGCTGCATGAGGGATCAAGCATCGCCAAGCTCAGTGAAAAGATTTTTGACACGCCGCAGGAAGAGTCCGCCTTGCACGCCGAGCGCTATTTGCGCGGCTGGATTGAAGCAGAAATTATACTTCCGCCAGAAGACCGGCCCTGAAAATAAGCCAGATCGAGTTCCTTGAACTGAAAGGTCTCAATGAGGCGCACTCCGATGCAATGCCGGATCATCAAGTCGGTCAGTGCCGGGCCGTTGATCAACACAACGCGTTTGGAAACATTTTGGGCCGCCGCGCGCGCCGCAGCGGTAAATTCCCCCGTGGTTACAAAAACGCCTTTGTTGGCATGCCGTGTTTCAAGGCCGCCGATGAAATCCCGCACTTGCGGTGCTGAAACACTGCAGCCCGGTTTCAATCTCTTGGCTTGCAGATAGATCGCATCCAACCCCAATTCATCCAGCGCAATGACGGCATCTATGCCGCCGTCCCCTGCCCGGCCAATCTTGCGCGCCAGATCACGCCGCCGCCCGGCATAACCCAGCGCCAGCACGACATCGATCACCAATTGTTCGAAGAAACCAGCAGGCTGCGCATGGACATAGCCCAGCAGTTCCTGCTGGAGGTCAGAAAACATGGTACGGTAGAGTTTGGCAATCGGCACACTATGGCTTCTAGGCCCTTGCTCCTTTGAACTGCGGTCAACAAGCGGAAAGCTGGCACCATCGTCCTCCATCCCCGCATGCCATGGCCTCATCAAGTCAGCATAGTTTTCGTTCATGCACGACTGCCTTTCGCGTTTAAAGATACAAGCATAGCGTGCAAAAGAAAATACGGCCCTGCTAAAACCCCGACAATTCGAGATTCCGGCATAATGGGGTGTGAACAGCCAAGGGCGGCGGAACATCCGCCTCGCCCATGTTGTGCTTAGCTGCTGACCTTGGCCACGAAGCAGGAAATGCCGCCCGATTTCAGCTTGCCACAGGCAGATTGCGCGGCCTGTTGATCGCCAAAGCCTTGCAGACGCAGGCGGAAGAACGTGCCCTTTGCGCCGAGATCCGCTTTCACCACGACAGGCTTCTGGCTGGCCAGAATCTTGTGGCTCTTTTGCATGGCTTTCCAGCTGCTCCAGGCAGCATCTTCACTCGTCGCCGACGAAATCTGCACCACCCAGCCTGTGGCAACGGGTTGATCTGCCGCTGGGTCAGTGGAAGCTGTTTGCACATCATCCACTTGTTCTGTGTTGGCCAGTTCGGCCAATTTGTCCTTTGCAGCCTTGGCACCTTTGGCTGGTTCGATCATGGGAATTTTGGCATTGCCAGCCAACGCCAGCTTTTGCGGCTCGACTGGAATTCTTGGAACTTGTGCAACCACCACCTTGGCCACAGGCATGGCGGCCTTGGCATCAGCCACAAGCGCTTTGGCTGGTGCCTCAGGCTGTGAAACTACCGCATCTTGAGCATCGGCAACGGCAGGATCAGCCGGGGCCGAAGCTGCAGCAACCAAGCCTGCAGGCGGCTCCACGCCCTTGGGCAGAACCTGCTTTACAACGTCTGTGTTGCTGGTCGGGCTGGCACTGAGCGTGGCGGTCAAAATCGGATCGCTTTGTGTGTCGTCGCTTTCGGCAACTTCACCCAAAGCCTTCAACTGGTCACGCGCCGGCGCAAAGCTGGCGTCAACCTCAAGCGCCTGCTTGAGAAGATGCACTGCCTCAGACGGACGCTTCAGTGATTCATAGGCTTGCGCTTCGCCAAAGAAAACCCGCGCCATTTGCGGGTGGTGATATTTCAACGCCCGCTCATAATCCGAAATCGAAAACAGATATTGCCCGCTTTCGCGCAGCGCATTGCCGCGCGCCAAATAGGCCTCGGCAAAATTTGAGTTGATCAGCAACGCACTGGTGAAATCTTCTATGGCCAAGGCATTCTTGGCCAATTTCTGTTGCGCAAGGCCGCGGTTATACAGCACGCGCGCGCGCAGATCGGAGCTCATGGCATCAAGGTTCAGGGCCGCCGTGTAATCATCCACTGCCTTGTCATTGTCAGCTGTGTTCTGATTGGCCAAGGCCCGGTTGAACAGCGCATTGGCCAAAGCCTCGGGGCCTAACTCGCGCGATTCAATGGCTTGTGTGTAAAGGCCGATGGACTTTGCTGCGTTGCCGCTGGCAAGGGCGGCGTAGGCATCCTGCGTCAGGGAAGCAGCAGAAGTGATGGCGGCGAAAGAAGGGCCGGGATTTGCGCCCAACGCGGCAAACAACACGGAACTCACAAACGCCAGTTTTACGCTACGTACGATCATGACATTAATCA
>JAYTIG010000632.1:0-7601 GCA_043731995.1 Hyphomicrobiales bacterium | reverse complement strand
TCTCTGGCTTGCCTGAACAGACGGCAGAGACCAACGCATTGCTCAGTGGCGCACCAAAGGCCGAATCCAGAATCACCTTGCAGGTGGCCGCAACTGTCTTGTCCCACACTTCCGTGCAGAAGGCTTTCAACGCTGCGTCATCCGGCGCTTTCATCTCGCGCAGGCGCACCATCAGCTTGGCGGCAAGCATCGCTGCTTCACTTGACCAGTTATTTTGCAGGCCCAAAACATGCGCCGCATCAGAGGGCGTGAAGGCTGCATACTGAACAAGCCCACGCCGCCGCAAGCTGGCGATGGCGCGCTGCGCGGCAGAGCCAGTATTGAGCTTGCGCAGCGCCGCAGGCCTCTCACCCACTTGCGCCAAAATATGTGACTCCTTGGGCGACAGGCCGCCGCCATTGCCAGCACCTTTCGCGCCAAAAGGCAGCATCACAAACTTGCCAAACTGTGAGCCACCCTGCGTTTCCGCCAATTCACCTTCAAGCATGGCGATCACTTCGGGAAACCTTTGACCCACCAGCGAGATCGGAACCGCGCGCTGCGGCCCCAGTTCCATGGCACCACCAGCCACCAGGGAAACTTCGCTGTCGCCACCAAGGCCAATGGTTTTCACATCAATGGCTTTCACCATGGTGCGCCAACCGCCCACTTCAGCGCCCTGCTCGGCCACTTGCGGCAAGCCATCAATCAGCAGGCCCACATCCGTCGTGGTGCCGCCCATGTCAGACATGATGAAATTGTCTCGCCCTGAAAGCCACTGTGCGCCAATCAGGCTGGCAGCCGGGCCAGAAAGGACGGTTTCAATCGGCCGCTGTGCCACAGCTTCAACGCGCGCCAAACTGCCATCACCCTTCACCAGCATCAGCGGGCAAGTGAACCCTTGAACCTTCATGGCACTTTGCACAGCCACGGCAAGATCGGCAATGCGCGACACAAGCCTTGCATTGAGAACCGCAGTCTGCGCCCGCCGTGGCGCATCAAGCGCCGAGGCCAGCTCATGCGAAAGCGTCACAGGCTTGCCTGTTCTGGCCGCAACCAATTCACGCACCGCCAGTTCATGCGCCGGGTTGCGCACGGCAAAACTTGCCGCAACGGCAACCGCCGAAACTTCCGCCGCTGGTCCTGCCAGCCATTGCGCCACAGCAGCAAGATCGGGCACGGCAACTTCCGCCCCCGTGTGATCATGCCCGCCCGCGATGCGCAGCAGGGGCATGCCCGGAAAGGCGCGCGCCAATCCGCTGCGCTCCACCATCTGGTCATCGAATCCAACAAGCACCAGGCCAACCGCCCCGCCATGGCCTTCCACCACCGCATTGGTGGCGAGCGTTGTTGAAACCGAAATCATCCCCACTTTTTCCGGCGCCAAACCCCCAAGGCTCTCGATCGCACGTCGCATGGCATCAATCACGCCAATCGAAAGATCGCCTCGTGTTGTCAAAGCCTTGGCTGAAGCGACAATGGCATGGCGCGAGGCATCAATGATAACGGCATCCGTATAGGTGCCGCCCGTATCAATCCCGATGATGAATGAAGCCATGGCCATGGGCACCGTGTCGCAGGAAGCGCATCTCGCCGCAAGTGCAATCAAATGGCCCGGCGGTGAGACGTGCTAACCATTGTTGAGATGTTTGAGATTGCTTTGGATTTCGGCCAGTGAGCCAACCACGGCCGCCTCGTCGGCGTGCATTTTCAGCAACTGATAGCGCGCATTGAGTTTCGCCGCCTCGAACTCGGGCTGCGAGGCGTCAGAGAGTGCTGCCAATAGCTTGCGGGCTTCAGCCATGGCATTGTTGATGCGGATTTGGGATTCCCGTAAAGCGGAAATGGCACGCTGCTGTTTCAGCCGCATTTCCTGGGCTTGCCAAATGGGGCCGCCATCTTCGGTTTGGATCGCACGTAGCTTGGCTTCTGTTGCCAGGCGCTCATGTTCAAAGCGGCGCGGATTGATGGCGCCAAGCTTCATGGAGAAACTCACCTTGCCACCAAAACCCTGCGTGTTGTTGCTTGTCCCCACCGGCACACCATAAACAAACTGGTCGTAACCAGCCTGAACATCCAAATCCACGTTATCCGCTGTGCGTGCGGCGCTGTCGATTGCATCCAGATCACGCTCTGCCGCCAGCAGCTCACCGCCCAATTGCTGGGCCGACTTGTTGCTGATGCCATGATCGTCAATGCGCCTGTCGGCCTGCGAGCGCGCAGTAAGCCCATCAGCGCGCAACTGTTCAATCAACACCAAGAGAGCCGTGGCCTTTTCATGATTGATGTGGCCAGCCGACATGGATGAAGCCACGTTCTGCCGCAGCCGTTCCAGTTCCACGCGTTCCGCGTCGATGGCGTCTGCCTTGGCCCGGAACCCCGCCGAAGTGAGGTTTTGCGGTGAACTTGCCACCAGCTTCTGCAGACCCCTTTGCGCCATGAATTTGCGGCACTCGGCTTCGGCGCGTTGTTCCACCAGCGCGGCCTTGCGGAAATCGGAATAGTGCAATCCAAGCGATATTTCGGCCTTACCCTGATCATCGTAGGAGCCCGCGATGCGCGGCCCGCGCAGAACCGAACTGTCAGCCAGCGCGCGCTCATGCAAGCTTGTGCACCAGGCCGATTCCTCTTTCTGCTCTCCCGGTACAACAGAAACATCCGATGCTGGCTCAACATGTGTAACGCGAAGTTCACTGGAGTCAGCGGGTGCGACGCTAGGCTTCAGCTTTGATTGCAAATCCAGCGCAGCATATTCCAGTTTGTCATTGCCGGTCTGCAGTGATGATTTGACCTTGGCCAGTCCAGAACCGGTCGCAGATTTCACCACCTCAAATCCATCTGCTGTCGCCGTTTTTACGGATTCGAATTTCGCCGCAACAATCTGTTTTGTGCTTGCCATGCGGGGAGGTTCCGTTGGTGCAGATGCAGCAGATTGCGTTGCAGGTGCATCGAGAACCGCAAGGCGTGATTCATTTGCCGAACAACCGGCCATCGCAAGCAGGATCAGGCCGGCAAGGCCCGCGCCTGCCTTCTTAGAAGAAGAAAAGGGGTGGCCGTCCGGCATGAATGATCTCTCTGTTGACAGCACCCTTGTCGCTCAACTTCGCTTCCACGAAGGTGCCCCGGATGGGTTTGCCGAAGAATGGATGAACAACGTGAACTTCGCCTGGGATGGTCTCGCCCACTTCGCCGGCCTTCCAGCAGAACAGCATGGTGAAGCGGCAGGTATAGAGCGGTGTTCCCTCGGTGAATTTGGCTGCGTTGGTGTAAGGCACGAACAACACATCCACTGGCGCAATGGTGGCGCGGCCAATGGCGGAGTTCTGGGCTTCTACTAGCTGTCTGTCGATCGCCCCTTTGGTGCTGAGCAAGTCTTTCATCACCCGGTCTGCAAGGTCCACTTCACCACGCGCGGCATCATAGGCCGCGCGCGCATCAATGGATTGCTTGGTGAGAAGCAGAAGATCAGCGGTGGCCGCCGTCACATTTGCAACGGGCCCACTCTGTGCCATCTGCACCTTGAGTGATTGCAACATGGAGATGGATTGCTCCAGCTGTGATTTTTCATCTTGCAGCCGGTCAATGTCTGTCTGCATGCCCGCCATGCGCTGACCCGTTTCGAGCAGACCCATGGTGCCGGATTCGAAAGTGCGCTTGTCAATCAGGCGCTTGGAAAAGAGCTTGGCCAGATCCTGCTCCATGCCACCTTTGCTGATCTGCTGCTGGAATGTGGCATGAACGCCAGTGGTGCGGTGAATGGTGCGGTCAATGACGGCGATCTCTCGTTCACGTGTCTTGATTTCCTTGGCGATGGTATCTGTCGCGAAACCAACAAGGATCTGCGCGTCGTCGCGCGCATGTTCGGCTGTTTCCGCCTTTTGCATTGATTCAGTCAGGCGCTGATTGTTGACATTGCTGGCAACCTGCAAATCGGTGATGTCACGCGCCAGCTTGTCCACCACGGGGCGGCCGCGCGAAAGGTGTTGCGGCATGGCCCAGGCGTTCGACACGAGATAAAAGCCGATCAATGCACCATAGAAAGTGAACGCCACAAAGAGTGAGCCCAACAGCGTGAAGGCCAACCGCTTATAGGCGGTGGAAACGATCTTCATGCCAAAATTGGAAATGGCAACTCCAAGCGGCGTGCGCTTTGGTGGAACTGGCTTGGCGTGAAGGTCCGGTTCAGGCTTGCCCTCAACCACAGCGGCTTCCTTTGCCTTCTCGACTTCAAGCTTGATCTTGTCATGGCGGCGCTTGCTTGGATCAAGCCCGAGCACGCGGACCAATTGTGTTTCGCGCACCGGAGCGGAAATAACCCGCGCCACACCCGGCACACGCAAATAGGCGCCAACGCTGGCCAGATTGGCGATAACAATGAGTTTGACGGCGCTGTCGAGCGATGAGATCAGCGGCAGAACCAGCTTGGTGGCCAAGGCCTCGTCGCGTTGATCGACAATGATGATGTCGTGTGGGTTCTGCGCGGCCAGCGCCAGCGCTGCATTAACGCCTGCCACATAATCAATCGTGATCGCGCCAACATGCGGCGAAACCAGATCGCAGATTTCATCCGCGTTCTGGCCGATATACAGGATCCGGGGATGGGGCCCTGCTTCAGGCGCCGGAATATGCTCGACGATTTTAACCACTATGCCAACGCCACCTTTTCAAGTGCCTTGGTCCACAGCGATTTTTTCGCGGAGGCCCCGCCACCACCGCGGGTTTCCCAACTGGTTGTGCCCAAAGTAACCACTGCCAGCGGCGTGAGGCAGAGGTACATCACCGGGAACACAAATGCCATCATCAGGAACCAGACGCCATTGGTGCGGCCCTCTTCCGGCAGCTTGTGCTTGTTGAATTCATAGGCCAAGGCAAAAACGGTGACGACCAGCGCATGCAACATCATGGGCACGACAAAGCCCAGGCGGATGATATGCACAGCAAGCGTGATCGGATAGAACAGCAGCAACAACTGCATCGAGCAGTAGTGCACAAGAACCATGGGGTGAAAGCGCCACAAAAACGGCAACGCCGTCAGGAAGTCCACAATGTTGGAGCGGCGCCAGCGCAGTTGCTGGCTGATATAGCCCGGCATGCGCGGCGGCGCCTTGGTGAAGCAACGCGCATTGAAGCAAAGTCTCGTCTTGTAGCCGCGCTCCACCAACTTGCGGGTGAGGAACCGGTCTTCACCGTATTTCACTTCATCGCCAAGAAATGTGCGCTTCTCAACATCATGATCCACCGCCAGCAAGGCCGCACGCTTGTAAAGTGTGAGGCAGCCGGAAAGGCACATCACATGGCTGAAGTGGTTTTCAAGATTCTTGAGGAAGTGATAGCCAACCCAATATTTCACGGTCTGCATGCGCGTCAGCCAAGTCTCATTGGCATTGACCACGAACACACAGCCGCCGCAGGCATCAACGCCAGTTGTATACATGTGGCGCGCCAGCACGCGCACCACGTTCTTGTCCACAATCACATCGCTATCGACCGACATGATCAGATCCGTGTGGGTAACGAGAACGGCATCCTTGATGCCCAGGCGCTTGCCCACATTTTTCTTGTTCCGACGCAACACCATCCATGGATATTTTTCGACAGCTTGCAGGAGATAATCGTAGGTGCCGTCAGTCGAGACATCATCAACAAACACCACCTTCAGCTTGTCGCGGGGGTAATCAAGATCGTTGAAAGCGTCTGCCGTTTTGAGGATCGTCTCACCCTCATTGTAAACCGGCACGATAATGGCAACGGATGGCCAAACCGGCGGGTCGACATCATGGTCTATTTGGGTGCGGCTGTCGCTGATGCGCAGAAAACTGCCAAAAACATAGCGGTTGACGAAGACAATCGTCACCAACAACGCAAACAGCCATTCGATATAACTAAACGCAAGCATACAAACTGACTTGCGGGGTCAATTGGCGCCCCGCCCCCGATTAGGCCTCCTTCTAAATGGCAATGTTTGCACAACGGTTAATGGAAACTGATTGCAAAGATTAAGGATTTACTGATCGGCGCCGGTTGGTGCGCGAGTTAATGAAAGCCCTACAACCATACACTTCAATTTTCCATAAGCGCTTAACCTTGCTCGGTTTTTAACCACACCTCTTCAGCAATCTTTCTCCCGCCTCGGTTTTAGAAGGTGGTGCTTTGAAAAAAACGGGGAGACACCAATGAAAAGCGCCAATAACTTGCAGCCTGCCATCGCGCTGCTGCATGAGAAAAATCCAGCCAACGTCCGCCTCGTGAGGGATGAGCCATGCGACCTGCCTGATGCGGCAACGGCCCGCGTAGCGGTCATTGGCCTGGGCTATGTGGGCCTGCCGCTCACACTGGGCTTCGCCAAGGCCTCGCGTTCCATTGGCTTTGATATCGACACCAAGAAGATTGACCAACTCAAGAACGGCATCGATTTCACAGGCGAAGTGACGGGCGACGAGCTGCGTGGCGGTGATGCGGAATATACCACCAATCCGGCTGCGCTGAAAAACGCCGATGTGATCATCGTCTGCGTGCCAACGCCGATCGACAGCCACAACCATCCGGATTATGGCCCGTTGCTCGCTGCCTCGCGAACCATTGGTCTCAACATGAAACGCGGTGCTGTCATCGTGTTTGAATCGACGGTTGACCCCGGTACCACAGAAGATCGCTGCTTGCCCGTGATCGAACAGGTCTCTGGCCTGAAACACTTGGTGGATTTCAACCTGGGCTATTCACCCGAACGTATCAACCCGGCAGACCACACCCGCAAGCTGCCAGACATCAAGAAAATCGTCTCTGGATCAACCCCCGCCTGTGCCGATTTCATGGAAGCCCTTTACAGCCGCGTCATCAAGGCAGGCCTCTATAAGGCAACTTCGATCAAGGTGGCAGAAGCCGCCAAGATTTTGGAAAACACCCAGCGCGATGTGAACATCGCACTGATGAACCAGATGATGATGCTCTTCGACAAGATGGGCATCCGCTCAACCGACGTGATTGCCGCTGCAAGTTCCAAGTGGAACTTCCATCACTATCGCCCAGGCCTGGTGGGTGGCCATTGCATCGCCGTCGATCCCTATTATCTGGTCGACGCCGGCCGTCGCCACGGCTTATCTATGGAATTGGTGTCTGCTGCCCGCGCAGTGAATGAACAATCAGCCCATTTTCTCGTCGAGAAAATGGATGAACTGATGCCCCGCAGCAAGCATGGCCTGAACAAGGCCAAGGTTCTGGTTCTCGGCCGCAGCTTCAAGGAAGATTGCCCGGACACACGCAATTCCAAGGCCTTCGTCCTGATGGATGCGCTGTGGAACCGTGGCGCCGACGTGTTCAACTTTGATCCCGTGGCCTTTGATGACCATTTCGAAGGCGGTCGTGGTGCCACCATCATCGATGACCCCGCCCAAGGCGGCCCCTATGACGCCATTATCGTCACCCTCGCCCACACCGTATTCCGCGACCAGTTTGACGCAGAATCCCTGAAAGCGCTGGCCAAGAAGGGAGCCCCCTTCATTGACATGCGCGGCAACTTCGAATGCGACGAAATGAAGGATCACTTCGCCTATTGGCGTCCGTGATCCTCCCTAAGAGGTCTACTGCGTAGAAGGTCAAAGCAAGGCGGTGGGTCAGAAATGGCC
>JAYTIG010000631.1:0-7621 GCA_043731995.1 Hyphomicrobiales bacterium | reverse complement strand
TACACCTTCCTTCTGGGCCTGCTATAAGGAAATGCTGCCCATCTGGGCGCGGCAGATGCGCGGTGAGGATGTCTATATTGTGCGCACGTTGCCAAATTCGGCGAAACCCTATCAACCCGGCTTGCATGGCCAGGCCGTACCCGCTGCGGCAGAATAAACTGAGGACTGATATATGACGCAATGGATCGAAGCTTGTGGTGCCGGTGACGTGAACAATGAAGATGTCATTCGCTTTGACCATGCTGGCCGCACCTTCGCGATCTTTCGTTCGCCTGAAGACAAGTATTACGCCACTGACGGACAGTGCACACATGAGCATATCCATCTCTGCGATGGGTTGGTGATGGACAACATCATTGAATGCCCCAAGCACAATGGCCGCTTTGATTACAAAACGGGTCAAGCCAAGGGTGCGCCCTGCATCATCAATCTCAAAACCTATCCGACCAAAGTTGAAGGCGGAAAAGTCTTCATCAATATCGCATGAGTGGCATGGTCATCATCGGCGGGGGCATGGCCGCGGCGCGCGCTTGCATCAACCTGCGTGTCAGCGAGTATCAGGGCCCCATCACACTGATCTCCGAAGAAGCGCTGCTGCCTTATGACAGGCCGCCGCTTTCCAAGGCCTCCATTATGGAAGAGGGAGAGCCCCAACCGATCTGGCTGCTGGAGCCGGATATTGTCGCCTCATTGAAAGTGGACTCGAAGCTTGGGGTTGCCGTTAGCAAAATTGACCGGGCCGCCAAGCAGGTGGTTTTGACCGATGGGAGTGTTATTGCCTATGACAAGTTGTTGATTGCCACAGGTGCCAAGCCGCGCAACCTGGGCCCCCATGCGCTGACGTTGCGCGATCACAAGGACACGCTGGAACTGCGCAAGCGCTTCGTGCCCGGCAAGAATGTGGTGATTGTGGGTGGTGGATTCATTGGGCTGGAGCTTGCATCCTCTGCCGCCAAGCGCGGCTGCAAGGTGACGGTGATCGAAGCCCAGCCACGCATTCTCATGCGCGGCGTGCCAGAGCCCATTGCCAAGATCATCCATGAGCGCCATGTGGCCGCCGGTGTTGAAATGCTCACTGGCACAGCCATCGAGGCGATCAATGCCCATTCGGTGAAGCTCAAAGATGGCCGCGAAATTCCGGCTGATTCCATCATAGCGGGCATTGGCGCTTCACCCGAAGTGCTGTTGGCGCAAGAAGCTGGCCTCACCATCGAAAATGGCATTGCCTGCAATGCGCAGATGCAGACCTCTGACCCCGACATTTATGCGGCAGGTGATTGCTGTTCGTTCGTGCATGAACACATGGGCGGGCGGCGCATCAGGCTTGAAGCCTGGCGCAGCGCGCAGGAACAGGCGGCCACGGCGGTGGCCAATATGCTGGGTGGCTCCAAAGCGCATGTCTCGGTGCCGTGGTTCTGGTCTGACCAGTATGAGCTTGGTTTGCAGATTGCCGGAATGGCCGACATGGGCCCGCGCACAGTGACACGAATAGTATCAAATGATGCTTTGATCCTGTTTCATGTGGCAGAAAATGGCACATTAATGGGGGCCAGTGGCATTGGGCCCGGCAATTCGATTGCGCGCGATATCAAGCTGGCGGAAATGATGATCGCCAAGGGGATGAAGCCTGCCGCGGAAGCGCTGGCTGATCCGAATGTGCAACTTAAATCACTTCTCAAGGGATGAAGCCAATGGCCAAAAAGAAGCCAACTGTTGCTGATGTGCGATCCAACAAGGGCAAGTACCAATATACCATGATGCGCGTGGAGAACTGGGAAGAGCTGGCGGCGGCTGAGGCTGCGGGCATCGACATGTGCTCGGCTCCACCCGAACTTCTGGCGCAGAGGCAATTTCGCGATGTGGCCCCGTCGATTTTTGCGGTTCCTGGCGTGGCGCTCTATGACAATCCGGGCACGACGGATGAATTCCTGCGCTGGGGTTTCAAGATGCTCAGCCATGGCGCTGATGCCGTCTATTGCGCGGCTTCATTGCAAACCGTGAAGCGCATGGCAGATGAAGGCATTCCCGTCATTGGCCATGTGGGCCTCATTCCATCCAAGGCCACATGGACAGGTGGCTTCAAGGCCGTGGGCAAGACAGCCGATAGCGCCATGCAGGTTTACGAAGCCTGCAAGCGCTATGAAGAGGCCGGGGCCTTCGGGGTTGAGATAGAAGTCGTGCCCCCAGAAGTGACGGCGGAGATTTCCAAACGCACATCGCTGTTCATGGTGTCCATGGGTGGCGGCAAGGGTGGCGATTGCCAATATCTCTTTGCCTGCGATGTGCTCGGCATTAACACCGGCCATGTGCCGCGCCATTCCAAGCAATATGCCAATCTGGCCAAGGAATTTGACCGCATTCAAGAGATGCGCATCGGCGCGTTCAAGGAATGGGTTGGCGAAGTGCAATCCGGTGCATGGCCCGAGGCGCCTTATATCGTCGCTGCTCCCAAAGCTGAGATGGATGCTTTCAAGAAAATGATTTCAGGCAAATAATTCAAACATTAGTTGGAGAAATACACATGATCAGATTTGGCGTCATCGGCGCAGGCCGCATTGGCAAGGTGCATTCCGCAACCATTGCTGCAAACCCCAAGGCAAAGCTGGTTTACATCGCCGATGCCATGCCCAAGGCCGCTGAGGAATTGGCTGCCAAGTATGGTGCCAAGGTGGCATCTGTTGACGAGATCATGAAGTCCAAGGATGTGGATGCCGTGCTCATCGGCTCTCCCACCGGATTTCATGCCGAGCAGATTCAGGCCGCATCTAACGCTGGCAAAGCCATCATGTGCGAAAAGCCGGTTTCGCTCAGCGTAGCCAAGATCGAGGAAACCTTGAAGGTAGTGGAGAAGAACAAATCCACCTTGATGATTGGCTTTAATCGCCGCTTCGACCCTAACTTTGCTTCCGTTGAAGCCCGCATCCGCAAGGGCGAGATTGGTGCTGTTGAACTGGTGACGGTGATCAGCCGTGACCCTTCTCCGCCACCCGCCGAATATGTCAAAGGTTCGGGTGGCATTTTCGCCGACATGATGATCCATGATTTTGACATGGCGCGCTTTCTGATGGGCGAAGAATTCGTGATTGTGAACGCACTGGGTGCGGCTTTGGTTGACAAGGCCATTGGCGAAGCTGGTGATGTTGATACCGCTGCCGTGCAAATGCAGACAGCCTCAGGCAAGATTGCCGTAATCACCAATTCGCGCCGCGCCACCTATGGCTATGACCAACGCATGGAAGTGCATGGCTCGAAGGGCATGATTCATGCCAAGAATGTGCACAATACAACCGTAGAAGTGTTGAGTGGCAGCGGCTATGTGGCCGAGCCGATCCAGAACTTCTTCCTTGAGCGCTATGGCGTGGCCTATGCCAATGAGCTGAATACTTTCATTTCTGCTGTTGAAAGCGGCAACCGTGACCCCAAGCCCAATGGCCATGATGGCTTGCAGGCTCAGAAGCTGGCTGAAGCGGCCACGGAAAGCTGGAAGACAGGCAAGCCCGTGAAGATTGCGTAATGAAAACGGAATCGCTCTCGCATCTTTCCATGGACGGCAGAATTGCTGTTGTCACGGGTTCAACCCAGGGCTTGGGCGAGGCGATTTCGCATCTGTTTGTGGATCGCGGCGTCAAAGGCCTTGTCATCACCGGGCGCAATGCCGAGCGCGGCGCCAAGGTGAAGGCCGCTCTTGAAGCCAAGGGCGCCAAAGTGGCTTTTGTTCAGGCCGAGCTCGGCAAAGTTGAAGACGTGCGCAAGATCATGAAGGCTTGCGGCGATACCTTTGGCAAGGTGGATGCGCTGGTGAATGCAGCGGCCATCACGGACCGCGGCACCATCTGGGACACCTCACCCGAACTCTATGACCAGATGTTCAATGTGAATGTGCGCGCGCCGTTTTTCCTGATGCAGGATGCGCTGCATCTCATGCGCGAAAGCAAGACGCGCGGCACGATCGTGAACATTCTCTCGATGTCCGGCCATGGTGGGCAAAGCTTCATCACGGCCTATTGCAGTTCCAAGGGGGCTCTTGCAACGCTGACACGCAATGTGGCTTTCAGCGTTATGCGCAACCAGATCCGTGTGAATGGCCTGAACATCGGTTGGATGGATACGCCCGGTGAAGACCGCATCATGAAAACCTATCATGAGGCCGATTCGGATTGGCTGAAGAAGGCTGAGGCGGGGCGGCCCTTTGGGCGGCTGTTGAAGCCCAGCGAAGTGGCGCGGGCTGTGGCCTTTCTCTCGTCGGATGAATCTGGTCTGATGACAGGTTCGGTCGTGGATTTTGACCAACAGGTTCTTGGTGCCACTGATGCCAATGCGGAGCCTCCAGCGCCGCTGTTTTGAGAATCTGACATAGACTGCCTATGATAGGGGCGGAGATCTGGAAGCGGCGCCATATTTTCGACATATTCCTATATTAGGAATTTACACATGAGCAGACTTCTCGTGATTTTCGCGGCATTTGCCGCCCTTTTTTCCGCTTCCCCGGCACATGCCAGTGGGGATAGCGGCTGCGAATCCACCCTGAAAGTGTTCTTCAACAGCTTCTCGGGCTGTGACAGCATGGGCCTTCTGTTGCCTGGCAATGACACGCGGGTGAATTTGGTATTTTTGCTGGCTGACGGGCAGGCGCAGAAACTGGCCGTGGTTCCCCAAAGCCAGGATGCAACCCCCAAACCCGGCGTTTTCACGCCTGCTGATTGGAGCGGCTTTTCTGGCTCACTGGCAACGAACAATGCTGGCCAAGATGGCGACACCTCAGGCGAAGGCACAATTTGCGTTAGCGATGCCAAGGGCAGAGCGGATTTCGTTGCCGCAGTCGCCGCTGACAAGGACGTGACGGATTCAGAAAAGGCTTCCTTGAATACGGCGCGGCAGACATTGATATGCACCGATGGAACGTCCAAAGGCGCTGCCGCTCCTGTCGCCAGCGGTGTGCAATCGACCAACGCCAAGGACTTTGCCGCCTATCTGGCGGCTGTGATCAAGTTCTATCAGGTGAGTCATGCAGACGCGACCGACTTTGCAGCCTTGGCCAACTCGCCCCAGCCTTGGGTGCGCGAGGCCTCGCGCTACATGCAGGCCCGCGTGGCATTGTTGGCGGCGCAGGCCGAAGCCTTTACGGAATATGGCACGCTGCAGAAAGACAAGATCGATCAAGCCAAAGTGAAAACTGCCAAGGATGCGTTGGATGGCTATCTGAAAGATTATCCGCAGGGTGCCTATGCCGCGTCTGCCTCGGGTTTGCTGCGGCGGGCGGCATGGTTTTCCGGGGATGCGGGCGAGCAACTCAATGCCTATTCGAAATTGCTGGCCAAAGCCGAAGTGAATGACGCGAGCCTGGCGCTGGTCAATGAGTTGGATTTCAAATTGCCAGCCGAAGCCTATATGGCTGAAGGTGCTGATCCTGTGTTTCTTGCTGTGGAAGATTTGCGGCAGATGCGCGAGCAGCTTGATGATAACAACAAGCCCAAGCCCGGCATGGCTGCAGATGTGATTGAAGCGCAGAAGCCCCGCTTTGGCGGGCAGGATGACTTGTACAACTATCTTCTCGCGGCCCGCGCCTGGTTCGTGGACAAGGATGCCAAGACAGTTCTGCAACTCTTGCCTGAGAAGGTGCCCGCTGCCGAGTTCAGCTATCTTGAATTCAGCCGCCAACTATTGCGTGCTGCGGCTTTGGAAGCCAGTGGAGACAAAGCCGCGCGCGTGGCTTATTTGGCTCTGTTCCCGTTTGCTAAACAAGCCTATCAGCGCGCCACCCTGGAACTGGCGCTGGCCATGAGCGATGAACGCGGCAAGAATATCTCTGCGGTTTTCGCAGATGGTTCACCCATCACAGAACCGCTGATCCGCGACCAAGTCCTCAACTATGTTGCTGGCCCCATTCTGCTTCGGCAGCAGGCAACCGCCAAAGTCGCGTCGCAGGATGAGCGCGAGACGGCGCTATACCGCCTGTTCTCTCGTGATCTGGTGCAAGGCCATTTCAAAGGTTTCCTGGAAGACATCAAGCTGTTGCCGCCCAAGCCTGGGCCAGATACCAATGGCAATGTGAACGACAAGTTTGAGGCTTTCCGTTGGGAAGGTAGCAAGAGTGGCTATGTCTGCCCTGATCTGGTGGGCACGGCGCAGCGGCTGGTGGCCAATGAAAAGGATGTTCAAGGCCGATTGTGCCTGGGGGACTTTTTCCGCGCAACAGGCACAGGTGACATCGGCAGCATCGACAAAGACGCTCTGGGTGGCACTGGAACGCTTTTCGCAGGGGCACCTTTGGCGCGACATGATTTCTACACCGACATCATGAAAAGCCCAGCGGCCACAAGCGACGACAAGGCCTATGCGTTGTTCCGGGCCGTGCATTGCTATGAACCCGCGCATTCGAATGATTGCGGCGGCAAAGATGTTGAATTGCCTGTGCGCAAGGCCTGGCATGATGAGTTGAAAGCGAAATATGGCGATACGCCCTGGGCGAAGGAGCTGCGTTATTATTGGTAGGGTGGAGCATTTTTGCATTTAGTTGGAACCACCCAGCGCCGGTCAGGCCCACGATCTGGCTACGCCGAAACACAGCTTCAGCTCCGCCAAGGCAGGAAGTGGGCATCTCTGTTTCGGAATAATCTCAGGCACATCAGAGCTGGAGAAACACAGATTCCCGCTTTCGGGGGAATGACGACTACAATTTTTGATTCCAGTAGAATTCATCGCACTGTCGCTTTCGTCATTCTCCTCTTGGCGCTGGTTATGCCTGCACGGGCCGAAGTTGTGCGCGCTGAAGATCATGATTCATTTTGGCTGTGGGCCGGGGTTGAGCCTCAGGGCGCGCTGGCAGGAGCGCGGGAGCTTTATTTGTTGGCGGGCGAAGTTTCGGATCGTGGCCACCCGCACCTCATTTCACAGCGCAGTGCCACCCCGCATGTTGCAGGCACTGATGTTTGGATCGTTTATCGTGCACAGACGATCGACTGGAATGATGCAGTTCTGGATGATGTGTTGGCGCATGTGGAAAGTTGGCGCGCGGCGGGCAACAGGGTTGTGGGGCTGCAAATCGATTTCGATGCGGGCACCAAACATCTTGAACGCTATGCTGAATTCCTGGCCGAGGTACGTGCGCGGTTGCCGCGCCAATACCGGCTGGGCGTGACGGGCCTGCTTGATTGGAGCGCCAATGGCGACCCGGCCGGACTTGATGCGCTGGCGGGCGTTGTAGATGAAGTGGTGTTGCAAATCTATCAGGGCCGTCATGTGATCCCCGGCTATGCGCGCTATCTTGCAAAGCTTGGTCGCATGAAGGTGGCATTCCGCATTGGGCTTTTGCAGGGCGGAGAATGGCACGCGCCACCTTTTCTTGCCTTGAATGACAAGTTTCGGGGTTATGTGGTTTTTCTGCTCAACCCGTCTTCCAAATAGAGCACCGAGCGAGCAGGTGGGCTCACTTGTGGGCGAAAAGATTGGGCATATTAAATATCCGGAGCGGCGGGCGAGCGGATGCGAGTATCCGCCGCTCAAAAAAAGGGAGCTTCCGTTGCCGAAAGCTCCCCTCACAAACTGGTATCCGGGTACGCAGTACCAAATCCCGGAATGCCCCTGACACTGGGTTCCTCACCCAACGCGTGCCGTGCCTGAA
>JAYTIG010000630.1:0-2893 GCA_043731995.1 Hyphomicrobiales bacterium | reverse complement strand
CTGTTGGAATATCTCATGCAATCTCCGGGGCGGGTGTATTCACGCGCCCAGTTGCTGGACCGGGTTTGGGGCAATGACAATTTTGTCGATGAACGGACAGTAGACGTTCACGTCGGCCGTTTGCGGAAAAACCTGTCTCGCGGGCGCGAGACTGACCCTATCCGGACTGTGCGAGGATCAGGCTATTCCTTCAATGACAGGTTTGGCCCCTGACCCCTGACCCTATTTGATATTCTGGAAATTAGGCGTGAAGGCCGGATCTTGAACCAGCGGCTTGTCGGGCAAGGTGGATTGATCTACATCTGAATGATAGGTTGTATCCTTGTGGTCCAACTCTTTGCCATCCTTGTCAAGAAGGCGGATGGTGACTTTGTAGGGCGTATCCTTGGTGATATTCATCAGCTTCTGCGATTGCAGGCGGTAAGTAAGTTTGCCTTCCATTGCGGGCAGAACAACACTTTCGCGCGTATTGGTGCCGGGGATGTCAAACAAGGCCTCGACTTCGCTTCCCTCGGGCAGTGGATGGACTTGCTGGGCGATTACGACCATTGATGCTTCCGAGACCCGGTAGTTGAATTGAAGGCCGCCACCAGCGATCTTCAAATAATCCACGGGGCCGGACTCGCCACAGCCCGCGAGCAAGTATGCCAAGATCAATATGCGCTTCATGATTCACTCTCGCGGTAACTGGCATCGCCGCTGAGCCCTTCAGGCTTCAGAAGCAAAACCAGGATGATAACGCTGAACACACCGACATCCCGATAGGTCGTTCCAAAAGCTGCCGACCATGACACTTCCATTGCCGCCAACGAAATAGCACCCAGAACCGCACCCCGCACATTGCCAAAACCACCTGCAACTGCTGCAAACATCGCCTTGAACCCAAGCATGATACCCACTGAAAAATTGGTTCCGCCATAGGTGATGGCGGCCATCCAGCCGGATATGGCCGAAAGGGCTGTTCCCAGCGTGAAAGTGAGTTCCATCACGCGTCTGGTATTCACACCGCACAACATGGCGAGTTTGGGATTCTGCGTGCAGGCTGCCCAGGCACGGCCAAATCGGGTAAACCGGGCAAGCCCCACCAGAAGCAGCACCGAGCCAAAAGCGATACATGTTGCGAAGATGCTGTTGGCGGTGATGTGAACCGGAAAGTCACCCTCCGCCAAGGAGATCGATTGACCCTGAAAGAGTGGTGGAATCCAGATATCGCGGGCCTGGGTGGAAAGACGCATCATTTCTTCAAGCGCAATGGAAAGCCCAAGGCCAGCAATCATGAAGGCGAGAGCGGATGTTTGCACAAGCGGCACAAAAACCTGCCGAGCAGCCACAAAGCCAAGAGCTCCGGCGCAGGCCATGGCCGCAGCCAGCGAGAACAGGGCTGCGGCAAGATCACTGTCGCCCTGCAGCAGGCGACCAAAGCAAACGTAAACTGCGGCGAATGATCCAAACATGGCAAACTCGCCGAAAGACAGGAACACGCGGCGTGTGATGGCCTGGATCAGCGCGAAGGACACCGAGAGCGGCACATAGAATGATGCGAGCTGCGCGGTGTTCAGCAGTTGTTGCAGAACATAAGCAGCTCCGTGGTTCATGTCAGTGCCGGAAGTGGCGAATGCCGGTGAAAACCATGGCCACGCCGCGGTCATCTGCGGCCTTGATCACATCTTCATCGCGCATGGCGCCGCCGGGCTGGATGATGGCAGTGGCGCCAGCATCCGCCGCTGCGATCAGGCCATCAGGGAAAGGAAAGAATGCATCTGAAGCAAGGCCAGACCCTTTGAGTGACAGGCCCGCATCTTCCGCCTTGCGTGCGGCAATGCGGGTTGAATCGATGCGCGACATTTGGCCAGCGCCAAGCCCGCGGGTTGCGCCATCTTTCACGAATACCACGGCGTTGGATTTCACATGCTTGGCCACGCGAAAGGCGAAGAGCAAATCTTGCATCTCTTGCGCTGAGGGCTGACGCTTGGTGACGCAGCGCAGTTCCATTTTTTCAACTTCAGCCTGATCAGGCGTTTGCACGAGCAGGCCGCCTGCGATGGATTTCACCATCGGCAATTCTGCCTTGGCGGTTGCCATTGTGGGCAGTAGCAAAAGGCGCAGGTTCTTCTTTGCGGCCATGATGGCGCGTGCGCTTTCATCGGCCTCCGGAGCAATGATCACCTCGGTGAAGAGCTTTGAAATTTCATTTGCTGTGGGGCCATCCAGCTTCTGGTTCAGCGCAATGATGCCGCCGAAGGCCGAGGTGGGATCACAAGCCAGGGCCATTTGATAGGCATGGATGAGCGATACTCCGACGGCCACGCCGCAAGGGTTGGCGTGTTTCACGATCACGCAGGCGGGTGTGCCTTGCGGGAACTCGCGCAATACCTCCAAGGCGGCATCGGCATCATTGATATTGTTGTAGGAGAGCTCTTTGCCCTGCAATTGCTGTGCATCAAGAATGCCGGTGCGTTTGTCACCCGTTTTATAGGCAGCTGCTTTTTGGTGCGGGTTTTCGCCATAGCGCAGGCTTTGCGCCAGCTTGCCGCCAATGGCAAAGAAGGTGGGTGCGTCGATTGCGTTGGACCGGTTGAACCAATTGGCAATGGCCGCATCATAGCTTGCTGTGCGGGCAAAGGCCTTGGCGGCGAGGCGCTTTCTTGTGGTCAGGCTGGTGCTGCCAGAGGCGTTGACCTCGTCCAGCACGGCGGCATAATCCGATGGGTCGACGACAACAGTGACAGAGGCGTGGTTTTTGGCCGCCGCACGGATCATGGCCGGGCCGCCAACGTCGATATTCTCAATCATCTCATCTTCAGCTGCACCACGGGCCAGCGTTTGCTCAAAGGGATAGAGATTGACGATAAGGAGGTCGATATTTTCGATGGCGTTATCCTTTTGCGCTTTT
>JAYTIG010000629.1:0-7659 GCA_043731995.1 Hyphomicrobiales bacterium | reverse complement strand
TGGGCTTGGCAGGCACCAGTGTCAGCGTAACTTTGGCCGAACAGGATTTTGAACTGGGCGGGCAAATTCTATCTTCGCGCGATGAGAAGCTTTTGGCTTGGCGCGAACGCTCGGTTGCGGCACTGGAGAAATTCGCAAATATTCGTCTTCTCACCCACGCCACAGTGCAAGGCATCTATGATGGCAATCAGGCCATCATTTCTGTTGGCGGCAATGTGCTGGAATCCTTGCGCGCCCGCACGATCATTTTCGCAACTGGCGCCGTGGAACGGCCTCTGGTTTTTGTGGGCAATGATATTCCGGGCGTCATGCTGGCCAGTGCCATCCGCACCTATGCCAACCGTTTTGCCACAGTGCCCAATGCGCGTGTGGTTTTCGCCACGAACAATGACAGTGCCTATGACGCCGCCTTTGATCTTGCCGCCTGTGGCATTGGCGTGATGGTGGCAGACGAGCGCTTGGCCATCGCTGGAGACCTGCTCAGCAAGGCGGCTTCGCACGGCGTCGTTGTTTTCTCCAACACCGGTATTGCGGGCGTGAAAGGCAAACTCGGTGTTGAGGGCGTGGCACTCTCTGGTCCCCACAACATCACCATTGAATGTGATGCGCTGGGCATGAGTGGCGGTTGGAGCCCGCTCGTCCATCTCACATCCCATCTTGGCGTGAAGCCGGTCTATGGCGAAGAGATAGCCGCTTTCCTGCCCGGCGCTTTGCCGCCATCACAATTTGCGGCGGGCGCCTGCGTTGGCACATTCGGAACCTTGGCTGCCATTGCCGATGGTGAAGCTAAGGCCAAAGCGGCCGTTGCAGCCCTATCTTCCAGCGCAAGGCCCGCCACTGTGGTGCGGCCCGAAATTGCCGCCGACCGGTCCTATGCCATCACTGCCACTTGGCCCAAGCTGAAAAGTGGCTTGGCCTTTGTCGATTTCCAGAATGATGTCACATCGAAAGACATTCATCAGGCCCATGATGAGGGCTATACCAATGTCGAGCACCTGAAACGCTACACCACCTTGGGCATGGGCACGGATCAAGGTAAAACCTCCAACATCAACGCGCTGGCAATAATGGCGGGTTTGCGCGGGGTGGATATTCCAAAAGTGGGCACAACCACCTTTCGGCCGCCTTATACACCGGTCACTGTGGGTGCCATTGTGGGCCGCAACATCGGCCAGCATGTGCGCCCCACGCGCCGCTCACCCTTGCATGATTGGCATGAGAAGAATGGTGTCACGTTCATTGAAGCCGGGTTGTGGAAGCGTGCTTGGTATTATGAGTGGGCGGGCAAGACCCCGCAGGAAGCCTACATCAAAGAGATGGAACTGGTGCGCCACAATGTGGGCCTCAGTGATGTTTCAACGCTGGGCAAAATCGACGTGCACGGCAAGGACGCGGCGGAATTCCTGAACCGCGTCTATGTCAACGGCTTCGCCAAGCTTCCCGTGGGCCGCGCACGCTATGGCGTGATGCTGAATGACGATGGCCTCGTGTTGGATGACGGCACCACCAGCCGCATTTCAGACACGCAATTTTACCTGACAACCACCACCGCCCAGGCGGGCGAGGTGATGAGCTGGCTGGAATTTTTGCTGCAATGCCATTGGACGGATATGGACGTTCATGTCACCTCCCTCACGGACGAGTGGGGCAGCATGGCCTTGTCAGGCCCCAATGCGCGCAAGGTTTTGGAGCTGGCTTTCCCCAATGTGGATGTGTCGAACGCCGCGCTGCCTTACATGGCCGTGATGGATTTCGAATTTGAACAAGTGCCCGTGCGCCTCATGCGCCTCTCTTTCTCGGGTGAGCTTGGCTATGAAATCCATTGCCCGGCCAATTTCACGCAAAGCCTGTGGGAACATGCACTGAAGGCGGGTGAGCCACTCGGCCTCAAGCCCTATGGCCTTGAAGCGCTGGCCTCGATGCGCATAGAAAAGGGCCATGTGGCAGGCCTGGAGCTGGATCATCGCAATTCGCTGGATGATCTGGGCTTGGGCAAAATGGCCGCGAAGAAAAAATCATTCGTTGGCGAAGTGCTGCGCGAACGCGAAGACATGATGGCGCCAGAACGTTGGAGCCTTGTGGGCCTTGAACTGCTGGAGCCGGACAAGAAATTGCGCGGCGGCGCCATTCTTTTTGCCGCCAATGATGAGATCAAGGGCCATGGCTGCGGCTACATCACCTCCGTCACTTGGAGCACGGACCTGCAGATCTATATTGCACTTGGCCTCTATCAAGGCGGGCTGGCCCATGAGAATGAAGAGATCGTCGCGGCCTTCCCCTTGAAGAATGAGCAGGCGCGCGTGCGCATCGTCTCGCCCCATTTCATCGACAGGCAGGGAACCCGCCTCAATGCTTGAAGCCCTTTCACCAATCGTTGGCCATGCGGCCCATGAAGCCGAAGGCCTTGCTTTGCGAGAAGCACCGGGCTTCACCTTGATTCAATATGCAGGCGCGGATCGTGCACTGGCCCGCGAACTCGGTGTGGAACCGGAATTCGGCAAGGTCGAAAAATCCGAAGGCCGCAGCTTCATCCGCGTTGCGCCCCATCAAGTGTGGGTCTTGGGCGAGCAAATTGAAGTCCGCCAATGCCACGCCACGCCGCTTTCATCTGGCCGCAGCCGTTTCGCGCTGGAAGGCGAAAAGGCCCGCGCCCTGTTGGCGGCCTGCGCGGCAATTGATTTCTCCCGCTCGGCCTTAGGCACAGGTGCCTGTGCCATGACTGGTATCCATCACACGCCAGTGCTCATTCAATGCACCGGGCCGGAGAGTTTCCACATTTACGTCATGCGGAGCTTCGCGCTCTCGGTTTGGGAAACCCTGGTGGACGCCGCTCAAGGTCTTTGATTTCGCACTGCGGTATGACCTGCTGACAGATTTCAATTTAATGCGCTAAGCTGATCTTCCAAAGATTCTTCATCACGGAATATCATGTCCCAACAATCCAACGACATTCGCAGCGGCTCACTGATTTATCACGAAATGGGCCGCCCCGGAAAACTTGAGGTGCGCCCCACCAAGCCGCTGGCCAACCAGCGTGACCTGGCGCTGGCCTATTCGCCCGGCGTGGCCGCGGTGTCGGAGGCAATCCATGCCGACCCCTCGCTCACTGCCAAATATACCGCGCGCGGCAATCTTGTGGGCGTCGTCACCAATGGCACGGCCGTGCTCGGCCTGGGTAACATCGGCCCTTATGCCGCCAAGCCTGTGATGGAAGGCAAAGCGGTTCTGTTCAAGAAATTTGCGGATATCGACGTCTTCGACATCGAACTCTCGCCCACCAATGTTGATGAACTGGTCAATGCCATCGCTGCGTTGGAGCCCACCTTCGGCGGCATCAATCTCGAAGACATCAAGGCACCCGAATGTTTTGAGGTGGAGCGCCGCTTGCGTGAGCGCATGAAGATTCCCGTATTCCATGATGACCAGCACGGCACGGCCGTGATTGTGGCTGCCGCCGTTACCAATGCCGTGACACTTGCAAACAAGGATATCAGCAAGATCAAGATTGTGGCTTCCGGTGCTGGTGCCGCGGCACTGGCCTGCCTCAACCAGCTCATTTCCATCGGCGCCAAGCGCGAGAACATCTGGGTGACGGATCTTGAAGGCGTTGTTTACAAGGGCCGCAAGGAATTGATGGATCCGTGGAAGGATGCTTTCGCCCAAGACACCAAGGCCCGCAAGCTGGCGGATGTGATTGCGGACACGGATGTTTTTCTCGGCGTTTCTGCAGGCGGCGTATTGAAGCCGGAAATGTTGAAGCAATTCGCCAAAAACCCGCTGATCTTGGCGCTGGCCAATCCCAACCCGGAAATCATGCCGGAAGATGCGTTTGCCGCAAGGCCCGATGCCTATATTTGCACCGGCCGCTCGGACTATCCCAATCAGGTCAACAACGTTTTGTGCTTTCCCTATATCTTCCGTGGCGCACTGGATGTGGGTGCCACCACCATCAATGAAGAAATGAAGCGCGCGGCGGTGGAGGCCATCGCCGGCCTTGCCCGCGAAGTGCCATCAGACATTGCCGCGCGCGCCTATGGCGGAGAGGCACGCCTCTTCGGCAAGGACCAGTTGATCCCTTCGCCTTTTGATCCACGCCTCATCTTGCGAATAGCCCCTGCCGTGGCCAAGGCCGCGATGGAGAGCGGCGTGGCAACAAGGCCCATTGCGGATCTGGAAGCCTATCAAGACAAGCTGCAGCGTTTTGTTTTCCGCTCCGGCTTCATCATGCGCCAGATCTATCAGGCGGCACGCAAGGCCCCGGGCCGCGTGATCTATGCTGATGGCGAGGATGAGCGCGTGTTGCGTGCGGCCCAGGTGTTGATCGAGGAAAAATTGGCTTCGCCCATTCTTGTGGGCCGCCCCGCGGTGATCGAAACCCGCCTGAAGCGCTATGGCCTTTCTATTCGCCCGGGCGTTGATTTCCAGATCACCAACCCGGAAGATGACCCGCGCTACCGCGACTATGTGCAGAGCTTCATTGAAGTGGCGGGCCGCAAGGGTGTGACACTTGATGCCGCGAGAACCTTGGTGCGCACCTCCAACACCGTGATTGCCGCCCTGGCCCTCCACCGTGGTGAGGCCGATGCCATGATCTGCGGTCTTGAAGGGCGCTATCGTTCCAAGTTGCGCACCATCAGGGATATCATTGGCCTGGCCCCTGGCGTGAAAGAACTCGCCGCCATGAGCTTGATGATCACCTCGCGCGGCATTGTATTTTTGGCCGATACCCATGTGCAGACGGACCCCAACGCCGAGGCCATTGCCGACACGGTGAAGCTCTGCGTTAATCACCTGCAGCGCTTTGGCCTCAAGGCCAAAGTGGCGCTGGTTTCGCATTCTGACTTTGGCGATTTTGACACGCCGCTCTCGGTGAAAATGCGCGAAGCGCTGGGCATCATTCGCCAGCGCCAGCCGGAGCTGGAGATTGATGGCGAGATGCGCTTCAACACCGCCTTGGTGGAGGAAGTGCGCATGCGCAAGATGCACAATTCAACACTCAAGGGCGAAGCCAACTTGTTGGTGATGCCAGATCTGGCCTCTGCCAATGTGGCCTATCAGGCGGTGAAGGTGTTTGGCGATTCCCTTTCTGTTGGCCCCATTCTGTTGGGCACGGCCAAGCCAGCACATATTCTCACAGGCTCGGTCACTTCGCGCGGGGTGATGAACATCTCTTCGATCGCGGTTGTGGAAGCAGCCGCGCAAGCTTGAACCCGCGTCTCAAATCCCGCCTCTGGGTTGAAGCCTTGCTGCGCCGCTGCCAGGGCGAGGGAAAGTTTGGTGCCGTGCTGCATAGTGGCGCTGATGAAGCGGGTGCTGTTTATGTGGCCATCAATCATTTGAATGACACCTATGATCTGCTTGGCCCCCCGCCGGGCTCTTCACATGATGAAGAGGGCACGCGGATTTTCCGCAAAGCCATTGGCAAGCCAGCATCCTGGGATGAGGTGCGAGACTTTATCGCCCGTCAGCGGAAATTTGATTCTGATATCTGGGTGGTCGAGATTGAAGACCGTGAGGGCCTAGCCAATCTTGTTGTCGCGGCAGATTGAAGAGCCAATTTCTTTAGGTGATTGTTAACCATGCCCGCCTAGTTTTCAGATGAAAGCTTGGGTTGAGACGGTCATGGACAATGTGATTTTCTTGCACGACAGAAGGGCAGCACGGCAGGACATGCCGCTTGCGCCAGATCAAACGGCTGAAATCATCATCTTTCAGGGTGTGCGAATAGAGCGCCTGACGGATGACATGATCGAACAAGCCAAGTCGCGGCTGCGCCGCCTGCCTTCGTTGCAGAATCACGCCACCGCCGAAGAGTTGGAATAGAATCTGAACGTCTTCAATTGATCCAGCCCCACTTCGTCATTCCCGCGAAGGAGGGAATCCAGCTTGGCCACATTTGATATCTTCAAAAGCTGAGCCCCTGCCTTCGCCGAAGTGACGGAATAAGGTGAGCCGATTAAAGCTGGCTAAGATCTAAGCATTACTTCTTTTCGCAGCGCGTGGAACTGAGCGCTGCCTCTATCTCGGCCCGCCGCGTCGGGTCAGTCACCGGTGCCCAAAGTACGGCAATACCGCGCTGTTCATTCAATTCCGCATGCCAGCCGACATTTTCAATTTGCCCGGCTTCGTCTTTGTCGGATTTGCCACGCAATTGTTCAAGGATGCTTTTGGCCGGTGAAAGCTCGATAGTGAAGTTGCCCGTTCCTGCCTCAACATCATTGAGGCCGTAAACCTGTTCGCCTGATGCGCCATAAATCGTCAACGCCCATTGCCCGCGTGGCATGCGGGCCGAAAGCGCGACTTTACCCGCGCTCACGTCCAGCAGGCACAGCCCAACAACATCCTCTGCCGTGGCCGTGGCCACCAGCGATGCCTGGACATCCGGTTTCATCAGGAAGAACACATTGCTCTTGGCATCACTCGCAACCTGCTTCACGCGGTGCTGAAAGGTGAGGCCGGGGAAATACAGGATGGTGGCCAAATGCACAGTCAGGCCAAGAAAGCCCGCCGTGATCAGCCAGAACAGGCGCCCCGTCATTGTGCCGCCCTCATTCGCAACCCAGCCGTTTCAGCTTGGGCAGCGCCAGCTTGGTGTTCTTGGCCAGCGTATAGGGCTCGTTCAAAACCAGCAAAACCTGCATGGCGCCCACATCCGGCGGTGCCAACCAGTTGCCGGCCATGGGTTTGCGAGAAAGCCCCAGTTTAAAGCTGTCATCTCCAGCAAGCACAGCATTGCCCGCAGTGAAGGCCGCGCCATTGGCGGCCTGGCCAGCTGCCCCCGCACTGATCGACCACCAGCGCGCCTGTGGGGAAGGGCCGGAAATTTCATAGGCGCAATTACCGCGCAGGCTGTTGCCCTCATCGTCTTTCACGCGGGAAAAATACAGCGTGGATCGCGGTGGTGGCAACAATCCGTCTTCGCGGAAATGGCCCAATGCATAAACCGCATAAGTGTCTTTCGCGTTCACAATGCCTTGCGTCCAATTTTCATTGCCCGGGGCAGGGCCAGTTCCGGCATGGCTAAGCGCCTGCAACGCCGTGACATAGCCCACCACACCACCAGCAATTATGATCGCCGTTCCGATGTAAGACTTCATGGAATTGTCACCGCTTTGCCCGGCAAGGCAGTTACACCAGGTTGATTGCGATTAAAACGGGGCTGCGCCTTGCCATTCATGGTTTCAGTGACGGCCAAAAAGAATATCGAGGAGCGAGCGGTGCCTTGGTGGTGCGGGGGCAGCCGCGCGGCGTGCGAATACTGTTCTCTTGTGCATCCCATGCGGTGGGAAAGCCTGGCCCGGAGAAGCAGTCGAACCCGCGTCACTTGAAGCTGCATTCTGGAACAGGTCAATCATGCTATTGAGCACATCGGTTGATTGTGCATCCGCCTGGTCTGGCGTGCTGGCGGCGGCAATGCTGGCCTGCGCCTCATCATCTTGAGACGGCGCGGCCGACGCGGCCAGAGAGGCGGGAATGGGCGGCCCCATCATTGTGCCGCCCGCAAATCCAGCGGCAACGGCAATGACAACGGGGTCATTGATGGCGCTCAGCGGCGGTGGCGCCTTGGGATCAAGCGGCATGCCGGGCAGGCCTGCGGGCTTCAATCTGAACTCGGCCACATCCATGATTCGCTTCCAACTCGGCGCTGCCACATGTCCG
>JAYTIG010000628.1:0-7661 GCA_043731995.1 Hyphomicrobiales bacterium | reverse complement strand
GGCCTGCAAGGCTGATGCAGCGCTTCATCGGCATCTAACCTATGGCACTGCCGTGGAAAGTGGTCTGGATCACGGGCGCATCCAGTGGCATCGGTGCGGAAATTGCCAGGCAACTTGCCGAGGCTGGCGTGAAAGTGGCGGCCAGTGCCCGCCACCTGCCGAGCCAGCCTGCTCATCCTAACATCACACATTTCTCGGCGGATGTGACAGATGAGCAAGCGCTCAGCGTTGCTGTTGATGAAATCGAGCAACGCTTGGGGCCGATTGATTTGGCTATCTTTGGCGCAGGCGCTTATGAGCCGTTCAAGCTGGAAACGTTCTCGACACGCAGCTTCACCCACATCAATGAAGTAAATTATCTGGGATCGGTCCACGCTCTGGGCGCGGTGTTGCCACGCTTCATCTCGCGCAAATCAGGGCAGGTGGCGTTTGTGGCTTCGGTGGCTGGTTATCAGGGTTTGCCCAAATCGGCCTATTATAGCCCCACCAAGGCCGCCATGATCAATCTGGCAGAAGCACTGTGGCTGGAATTGCGCCCCCATGGCATTGCCGTGAGCGTGATCAACCCCGGCTTCGTGGAAACGCCGTTGACGGCCGCCAATGATTTCCCCATGCCCTTCCTGATGAAGCCAGCGCGCGCTGCCACTCTGACGATTAAGGGGCTGAAGGCGCGGCGCTTTGAAATTGCCTATCCGCTGCCTTTCGTTCTCATTCTCAAGACACTGCAGAAACTGCCGCAAGGGCTGAAACTGCGTCTTATTCAACGCATGACGGGTTAGGCCGTGATCTTGATCAGGCGGC
Source organism: Hyphomicrobiales bacterium (assembly GCA_043731995.1). GTDB lineage: Bacteria > Pseudomonadota > Alphaproteobacteria > Rhizobiales > Aestuariivirgaceae > Aestuariivirga. The sequence goes on along the minus strand of JAYTIG010000628.1, from coordinate 6,860 downwards.
GCTGGGTCTCGCTTTCGAGGCCAATCTCACCTTGTAATGCCACACGCGGGCCAGAGAGAACCCGGCGTGGCGGGAAATTGCACATCACCTTGGTGCCCTGACCGACAGCGCTTTCAATTTCAACACTGCCGCCATGCAGGCGCATGATCCCTTTCACAATGGAAAGGCCGAGGCCCGCACCATCAATGGCTTTGGTTGTGGCCAGCCGCCCGCGCGTAAAGGCAGAGAGAGCCTGCTTCAATTCTTCAGGCGGAATGCCGGGCCCATTGTCTTGCACACTGAACTGCAACGCTCCGTCTGGAAGGCGGCAGACAGCCATTACAACCTTGCCATTGCGCGGTGTGAACTTGATAGCGTTGGTGAGAAGGTTGATCACTACCTGTTGTATGCCGCGTGCATCAGCCACCACTTTGGGCAGGCCTGCGGGCACATCCAGCGTCATTGAAATATTCTTCTGCATGGCATTGATGTCGAGCAAATGCTGGGCGTGTTCGATTGGTTCCAGCAGGTTGAGTGGCTCTTCAGCAATTTCGCGCCGGCCCGCTTCAATGCGCGAGATATCGAGAATGTCATTGATCAGGCCCAGCAGATAGCGGCCAGAGCTGTTGATGTCGCCCGCATAATCCTTGTAGGCATTGTTGGTGAGTGGCCCGAACAGCTCTCGTTGCAGGATTTCCGAAAAGCCCAGGATGGCATTGAGCGGCGTGCGCAGCTCATGGCTCATATTGGCAAGGAAGGTGGATTTCGCCTGATTGGCCTTCTCGGCCTTGACGCGCTCTTGCTCCGCGAGGTCATGGGCGCGGCGCAACTCCCCAATCAGCACGTCTTTCTGATTGCGGTAGATCAGCATGTCGCGCGCGGTTTCCTGAAGCTGCCGGGCCACGAAGAGGAAGAACACTTCCAACGTGATGAGGATGCTGCCCAAACTGACATAAACCGGGTCAAACTCGGCAATGCAGCGCAGTGCCACACCGATGGTCATGACGCCTGTGCCCGCCACAAGAACCGGCATGAAATTGTTGACGATGAGGAAGCGCAGCGCATTCACCGCCATGATGGCGGCCACAAGGAAAGTGCCCTGTTGAGAATTGGTGCCAGGCCAGAACAGGAACAGCGGCAGAACCCAGAACATGCCCTGCATCAATTCCGACGCAGCCATGATGCCAATCCATTCGCGCTGTTCTTCGCGGCTGCGTTCAGCGCGGAAATAAAGCTTGCAAAGATAGAGCTGGATAAGGTTGCAACCCGTAACGCCGAACAGCCAGGGCGAAACTGTCGCGAAGCCGCACCACATCGAGGCTGTCAGGCTGAGCACCAGTGCGATCAGCGGCATGGTGGGTGCCAGCTTCAGCTGATTGCGCAAGAACTGTTCCAACAGATCGCGCTGCCAGGGAATGCTGTCTTCGGAAGGCAGGGATTCCTCAAACTGGCTTGCCCGCACGGCCTTTGAAAGGCCAATGTCGGAGAACAGGCTGTCACGCGTGATGGTGTTGGTTTCAGAGGCAGTGCTCATGATGCAATCCCATGGATCTGCAACCACGCCTATCAGCATGCGCTGAAGTTTCAGTTGGGAAACTCGGTAAAGATTGAGAGAATAGCCAACCACAAGGCTGCAATGTCGAATTGGCGTTGGACTTTGGGGTAAAGCTTCAATAATTCGCTAACCACAACTTGCAAAATCGCTGAATGGATTTGAAACCCTATGGCTGAAGTCACCCCCGAAATCATCCTGGCCGAATTGCGCCACATCGCCGCGCCTGATGGCCGCGGCAATATCGTCAGCGCTGGGCTGGTTTCAGAAATCGCCGTGCAGAATGGCCAAGTGATGTTTGCGCTCAACACCGATCCACAACACGCCAAGGCTATGGCCCAGTTGCAGGCCTTTGTGCAGGACCGCGTTGCCAAAATCCCCGGCGTGAAAAAGGCACTGGTGGCTTTGACGGCAGAGCGCCCGCCGCAGCGTGAGGCTGGCCCGCGGGCCCAAGCCGCAGCTGCTGGCCGCGCCAACAGCATTCCCGGCATCAAGCATCTGATCGCCGTGGCCTCGGGCAAAGGCGGTGTGGGCAAATCCACTACGGCCATCAACCTGGCTTTGGCCATGAAGGCCAATGGCCTGCGCGTGGCGGTGCTGGATGCGGATGTTTATGGTCCCTCCATGCCCAAGCTGTTTGGCATTCACGGCAAGCCAGAAGCTTCGGACGCTGATGGCAAGCGCATGAAGCCGATGAGCCGCTTCGGTGTGGAAGTGGCGTCCATCGGGTTTCTGGTCGATGAGGCAACGCCGATGATTTGGCGTGGCCCCATGGTAATGTCAGCGCTCACTCAATTGCTGCGCGAAGTGGCATGGAGCGAAGCCGATGTGATGGTGATCGACATGCCCCCCGGCACCGGTGATGCCCAGCTTACACTGGCCCAGCAAACGCCGCTCTCGGGTGCAGTGATCGTATCAACGCCGCAGGATCTCGCGCTTATCGACGCGCGCAAGGGCCTCAACATGTTCGTGAAGGTGAATGTGCCCGTGCTGGGCCTCATCGAGAATATGAGCTATTTCATCTGCGATGGCTGCGGCAAGCGCCACGAGATCTTTGGCCATGGCGGGGCGCGCGCTGAAGCCACCAAACTGGGCCTGCCGTTTCTGGGCGAAGTGCCCCTGGATGGCTTGTTGCGTGAACGCTCGGATTCGGGCGAGCCTATTGTGGTGAGTGAGCCAGGTTCGCCCCACACGGCAACCTACCGCGACATCGCGGCCAAGGTCTGGGCCGCGCTGGAGCAGGGGGCAGGCCAGAAAGCCCCGCCGCGCATTGTTGTGGATGGTTGATGGACGCAACTCGCTTGCAGTGTTAGCTTGGCTTCAGAACCTGTTAACCATAGACGGGGTTTAAGAAATCTGAGTTCAAGTGGGCTCGAATCGGGCCGCCCGGAAAAGGGGGAAGAATGTCCAATCTGATGAAGTTATTTGGCACTTTGATGGCCGTTCTCGGTGTTGTTTTAGGTGTAACCATCCTGGCCAAGCCGGGCCTGCTGGATGCCATGGGCATCAGGCTGGATACAGCGGTCTTGCTGTTGGTGGGCGGCGTTCTGGCGCTGGGCCTGGGCAGCGTCATAGATGCGCTGAAGTCCGGGCGCCCCCGTTCAGTGGTTGAATCTGTTGGTGCCACCAGGGCGGAAAGTGCTGCGGTGCCGCCTGAGGCCGTAATACCCAATTTTGGCCGCAAGCCCGCAGAAACCGCCGCCATTGCATCCGCCACCGTGGCCGAGGCCGGTGCCAAGTCTTTCGCTGAGGCCAAAAAACCCGATCCCGTAGCCGAAACCATTTCGGCGCTGGAACAAGCCAAGGCCGATGTGATCAAGTCAATGGGCGGCATGGATGCGGTGACAAGCTCATCTGAATCCAAGCCCGCCATGGTGGCAGGGGCGCCGAAGCCTGCCACCGCAGTGGAAGTTCCGGCTTTGGATGAGGAAGAACCGGCAGCTGATGAAGAGGCCGATGAAGATCTCTATGTTTTGGAAGAAAAAGTGATCCGCGGACGCCCGGCCCGCGTCCTGTCAGATGAGACGGTCGAAGCCGAAACCGATGAAGGCTGGATGCGCTTTGAGAATCTCGAACACCTCAACGAATATCTGGATTCAGTCGAGGAGCAGGCGACCTAGTTCAGCATCATTTCGCGCCATCTTGACAAAAAGGTATATTTATTATACTGAATCCACTATGGTCTTGTCATTCGAATATGACCCGGCCAAAAGTGAAGCCAACCAAGAGAAGCATGGCATAGACTTCATGGTGGCCCAAGCCCTTTGGGCGGATGATGATCTTGTTACTTTTCCTGCCAAGGAACGTGGCGAGGAACGTTGGGCCGCATTGGGTAAGATGGCAGGCAAACATTGGGTGGCCTTCTATACCCTGCGTGATGCCAACATCCGTTTGATTTCTGTGCGCCGGGCACGTGCCGGAGAGGTGAATTATTATGAAAGCCAGCGAACTCGACAAAATTTTTGATGAGGGCAAAGAAGACATTCTGCCCTACATGGATTTGTCAAATCCCCAATTTCCCAACCGGGGGGTCAAGCGCGTCAATGTGGATTTCCCTGTGGGCGTTCTCAATGCCCTGGACAGGCGCGCGGAGATGCTGGGCGTCACCCGCCAATCACTCATCAAGTTGTGGATCGCCGAGAAGCTGGGCCTGTGAGGCCAGAGCGGATTGGCTTTAAGCCGATTTCACGCCTGCCGGAACTATCTCTCGCTCGTCATGCCCACGAAAGTGGGCATCTCTGTTTCGACATGACTTCAGATTTATCATAGTGTTGGCCAAACACAGATTCCCGCTTTCGCGGGAATGACGATTGCAATTTTGAGTCCGGCAATATTCGTTCCGCTTTAAGCCGCCTTCGCCTTCCTTGGCATCAGATCATAAGGGTGTTTCCAACCTGGAAGCGCCCTTATTCTTTCGCTCCAGGCCTTCACCTGGGGGGTGATCTCAAACGGCAACTCTTCGCCATAATAAAGATAACCCACAACTGAAATATCGGCGATTGTGGGCTTCTCACCCAGCAGGAATTTCCGGGTAGCCAGATGCTTTTCAATCACCGCCATTGAGCCCTTCACGCGGCCCCGCAGAAATTCCGTCACTGGTGTCTCGCCTGTCTTGGCCAGCGAAACCATGAAGCGCAGTGTGGCGATGTAGCTGGTGAATTTGTGGTTATCGAACAACACCCAGCGCCAGATCTCGCGGCGCTCATCTTCATTTGAACCAGTGAATTTGCCGGTGTGGCTCGCGAGATAATCGAGGATCACACCGGATTGTGTCAACCGCTTGCCCTTGTGTTCGAGAACCGGCGCCTCGCCCATTTCATTCACTGTGCCGCGATAGGCCTCGCTGCGAGTCTCGCCGTTGAAGAAATCCACCAGCACGGGCTCCCAATCCAGCCCACACAGATTGAGCATCAAGGCGGCCTTATAGGCATTGCCGCTTTCACCAAAGCACCACAGCTTGAGTTCCGCCATTTCTACCTCACGTCCAAGACACTGGTTTTCGACTTCTGCACCACGTCCGTCGCCACCGAGCCGCGCATCACCCGCTGCCAGCGTGAGCGCAGTTCATCACTCACCACAATGGTGCCGTAAGCATTGCCCACTTCCACAATCTTTTGCGCTGTTTCTCCCACCGCCACATGGGTGTCATTCACTGCAATGCGCATGGCCTTGAGCAGGGCTTGCGCATTGGCCACCGCCTCACGCGCGGCCGGAACCGCGGCCTCATCGGGTGCCACACACAGCAGGCTGATGTCGCGCCCCATCACATGGGCCAGAACCGCTGCGCGCCGTACCGCCTGCAGCGAGCGCGAAGTGCCATCTGTGGCAATCAGAAACCCCATGCGCTCATTGGGCTTGCGCGCCACCATCACCGAGCAGGGCGCCATGGTGACAATCGTCTGCACCACGCCGGAATCAAAGAAGGACAGCAGCTCCGAGCGCCAGCGCGAAGGCTGGCCAACGATGATGAGATTATATGGGCCCAACTCATATTGATCGAGAATGCCTACGGCCACGTCAGGTGCTGTCTTGAGCTTCAACACCACGCTGCGGCCCGTGGGGCCTTTGTATTCAATCTTGTTGTCGCCCGCAGGATCGCCCCAAGCATCCTGGTTGGTGACGCTGCGCTCCCAATCGGACACATCCAGCCCTTCGGCCTTCAGGATTTCCAGCGCCCGCTTGAGGTGTTTCACACCCGGCAATTCAAAGCCCGCGTCCAGCATGTTCTGCCGTGCCAGCCGCACTTGCAGCCCGCCCGAATGCAGGCCCTGGTCAATGGGCCGCACATAAAGAATGATGATGTCACACTCATTGCTGGCCCCAAAGCGCGCCGCCTTGCGCACGCTGATGAAGCCTTCATCAGAGCCATCGATACAGGCCAGAATGCGGAACCGGTTGCGCCGTTGCGCGCGTAAATTGGCCACGGTTTTTTCAACGGCGGCCTCTTGCCGGACGGGGAGCAATGTGCGGCGAAAGAACTTCATGACAGCAGCGGCCAATAATATTCCGACGTCAGCAGCAGCACAACGAAGGAAAGCACCATCATGCGAATGCCGATCTTGAAGAAGTCTGATCCTTTGAGATAGCCCGATGCGTAGATGATGGTGAAGGCGGGCTGTGCGGCAGGTGTGAGGTAACCAAAGGCCGACGAGATGGCCGCGACAAAGCCAACTTGCAGCGGGTCATGGCCCGCAGCCACAGCGGTTTTGAGAACAATCGGCGCCAGCACGGCAACGGCAGCACCTGCTGTCATGGTGTTGGAAACAAAAATCGTCAGCAGCGAAATGGCCGTGTTGAAGGGCAGCCTTCCAGTGGCCCCCACCGAGTCCAGCCCTTGCAGAACCGAACCTGCCACCCATTCGGCAGCCCCGGTTGATTTCATTTCAACACCCAGCGAGATCGCTGCGGCATAGAGCCAGATCACGCCCCAGTTCATGCCGGAATTGATGTCTTCCCAACGCACCAGACCAAATACCAGGAAGGCAGCCGTGCCGGCAATGGCAATGGTGCCAAGGCCGATCTGCGATGAGAACGCCACCCAGCCCAAAATGGTGACGGCGAAGATGAGAATGGTCATCCACTCGCCACCCCGCATCGGCCCTTGCATCGAAACTTGCGTGCGCAGGCGCGAAACGGCGCGGGTGAGATCGGTTGTTTCGGGCTTGAAGGTCCATACCAGAAGCAGCGTGACAAAGGGCAGGCGCAGCAGGAACATCGGGAAGGCGTAAAGCGCCCAATGCAGGTAATCCATAAGATAGCGCTGTGTGGCCGGGTCTGCGGGGTCGAAGAAAAAGTCCTTCCAATACGAAATCATGATGGCATTGCGCGC